>JBEKVA010000384.1:0-4250 GCA_049514475.1 Spirochaetia bacterium | reverse complement strand
CGTCGGGCATCAACACCTCGGCGCCCTCGACGGACACCAGGTGGTTGGCGGTGAGCACCCTGTCGCCGCCGATCAGCACGCCGCTCACCGAGTACGATTCGCGTTCAAGGCCTACCGTGTATGCAGAGGCCTTCTTGATGGCTTCCCGCAGGGAGCTTGAAAGCTCTTTCAAAGCATTTGCCATTTCCGTTCTCCTTCATGATGGAAGGTAACGGTGCAGCCGCCAGACGGGTACTCGCCGAACGGGGAGGGTCAGGTGAAGGAGGGCAGGCGTCTTTCGACAACCGAGGTGAGGGCCGCCACGACCTCGGGCACGCCCGCGGTGCAGCCCTCACGCGCGAGTGTCGTGCAGAAGTCCTCGTGCGTCCTTCCCCTGCGGTACTCGGGGACCTTCGAGGGCATTGCGAGATAGCGGGTGAAGAGGGATATGTCGTTGGAGACCAGCAGGCTCGACTGGTAAAAGAGCAGAAGGCGCGTCCTGTAGATCGAGGTGCCCACGATCTTCTTTTCCCCGATGGCAATGTCCGATATGCCCTCGGGGTGCGCCCCGGAAACGCCGAGACCCTCGATTGCCTCGATGATCCAGGAGTTGATCTGCGCCGCGTACTCCTTGTTCCGGAACGGGGAGCCGACTTCCTTCACCACGGCCAGCACAACCTGCCCCGGGCCGAGGATGACGGTGCCGCCGCCCCCGCGCCGCCGCAGCCATGGCACACCGTCTGTATTCAGGTTCTCCAGCAGAAGGTCCTGCTCTGGCTTGCCGGCGGCGCCCAGGACGGCGCAGAGGGACGGCGGCTCGTAGACGCGGAACTGGGGCTCTCCCGTCTGTCGGAAGCGCTCCAGGAGATCGTCGTTGACGGTACTCTCAGGCACCGAACTTCTTCAGCTTGCCCGTGTAGGAGAGGGCGATGCGGATGAGCATCTGCCCCGATATGGTGCCCCACAGGCCGCGGGCGCAGTTTCTCTCCCCGAACTTCGCCGTGCCGTCGGCCCTCACCCCATCGCCCGCAATGAGGAACGGCACGGGGTGCGACGTGTGGGACTTGGCCACCGCGGGGGTGGAGTGGTCGCCGGTCACGATGATGATGTCGGGCTTCATGGCGAGCACCTTCGGCAGGAAAGCGTCGACC
This sequence comes from Spirochaetia bacterium, assembly GCA_049514475.1. Lineage (GTDB taxonomy): Bacteria > Spirochaetota > Spirochaetia > SZUA-6 > Fen-1364 > Fen-1364. The sequence continues at coordinate 3,120 of JBEKVA010000384.1, read as the reverse complement.
TTCTCGATCTCTTTCACCTTGGCATCGAAGTCCCCGTCCTCGCCCTTGGAGTCGGTGTACTTGTGGTGGATGAAGAAGAAATCGTGCGCATCCCAGACCTCGGCGAGCTTCTTCGCCTGGGCATCCAGGTCCGCCAGGTCCTCGATGGCCTCCATGCCGACCAGCCGGGCGACACCCTTGTAGTCGGGGTAGACGGCCAGGGCAACGGGGGAGAGCTGGTAGAGCTCCTGCAGCGAGGGGATGTGGGGCAGCTCGGCAAAGCCGCGCAGCAGCACGCCGTTGGCGGGTGTCTGGCTGGAAAGGATTTTCCTCGCCTGCGCCACGAACTCTTTTGCCACCTGGGCCGTGTGCTCGGCCTTCGGGTCGGTGGCCTTCGGGTCGAGGGGTTTCTGGCCGGTGACCTGCGGGTCGGTGTCGGCAACACGGTCGGAGAGGCCCTTGCCGCGGAAGACCACGACGGCGCGGTAGTCTTTCACCGGTCTCACGGAGACCTCCACGCCCTTGATCGAGACCGCCTTCAGCAGCTCGCACAGCTCGCCGCATTTTTCCGTGGGAATGCGGCCGGCGCGCCTGTCGGAGATGGCCCCTGCCGCATCCAGCGTGGCGAAGTTCAACCGGGCGGCAACGTCACCCGCCTTCATGGGGAATGCCACGCCCGTGGCTGCCACGACGCCGCGGCCGATGGGGAACTCCAGCGGATTGTAGCCGAACAGCGCAAGATGGCCCGGCGCGGATCCAGGGGTGATGCCGTAGCCGATCGGCAGGTGCACGCCGCATTCCGCAGTGGCTGCCAGCGCGTCGAGGTTCGGCGTCTTCGCCGTCTCCAGCTCCGTCTTTCCGCCTTTCTCCCGGGGCAGGCCGCCCACGCCGTCCATGACGAGGAGAACGATCTTCTTCGGGGATTTCGTCGCCAGCTCTTTCAGTACGCTATCCATGGTTATCCTCCCGCATCTTTTTCTTCAGCTCATCGAGCGCCGCGCTCGCTTCTTCCTTCTTCATCGTGTGGGCCAGCTCGTCGCGCGGGCCGACCACCATCTCCAGCTGCGCAAGGAGAAGGTCCGCGTCGATGAGCTTTCCGCCCGTCATGCGGATGCGCGTCAGCTTCTCCTTCAGCACCGACACCTTTGCCTTCAGGTCGGCCAGCTCGGTCTCCAGCGCCGCCTGCTTTGCCACGGCATCCGACTGCCGCGCCTGCGCCTGTGCGGCGAGGGCCGGGTCGCCCTTTGCGCGGGCCAGGGTGACCCGCCGCATCCAGAGGTTGCTCTCCTCCTCGGCGGCGGCAAGGGCCTTCTCGGTCTGCTTCAGCGTCGTGATGAACGCCAGCACGTAGTCAGAGGCTTCCCTGGGGCCCAGGCCCTCAAGGTCGGTATCCAGCATCGATTTTCTCCGGCCCGAGAGTAGCAGAAAAGCCGCGGCACTGCTACGCTCTTCGGCGTCATGACGATGTGGGGCCTGTGGGCGATCCTTGGCGGCGGATCGATTGTTGCGGGGTTCCTGGGCTCCCTCACCGGGCTGGGAGGGGGCATCGTTGTCATCCCCCTGCTCACCCTGGCCATGGGCGTCGACATCCGCTATGCCATCGGGGCATCCCTGGTCTCCGTGATCGCCACCTCATCCGGTGCCGCCGCCGCGTACGTCCGCGAGGGCTTCAGCAACATCAGGATCGGAATGTTCCTGGAGATCGCCACAACGCTGGGCGCCCTGGGGGGAGCGATCATCGCCCTGCACATTCCCACTGCCGTCATCGCGGTGCTCTTTGGTCTCATCCTCCTGCAGTCGGCATACCTCATGTTCCGCGCCCCGCCGGGGGATGGCGCGCCCGTGGCCCCCGACAGGCTGGGAACGCTCCTGAGGATGAACGGGACCTTCCCCGCCGCGGAGGGTCCGCGCTCCTACAACGTGCGCGCCATCCCCGGCGGCTTTGCCGTCATGGCATTCGCGGGGATCATCTCGGGGCTGCTGGGCATAGGCTCGGGGGCCCTGAAGGTCATTGCCATGGACAGGGTGATGAAGCTGCCATTCAAGGTCTCCACCACGACGAGCAACTTCATGATCGGTGTGACCGCCGCCGCAAGCGCAGGGGTCTACCTCAACCGCGGGTATATCGATCCGGCCATCGCCCTGCCGGTGATGCTCGGGGTGCTGGCAGGGTCCCTCGTGGGCACGCGGTTTCTCGTCAGGGTACAGACGCGTGTTCTGCGCATCATCTTCGCGGTCGCCATTGCCTTCCTGGCCTTCCAGATGATCTACAAAGGCGTGCTGGGGAGGATGTAAGGTGGGGCAGCCGCGGCGGATCACCGACAAGCAGGTCGAGCTATTCATCGGGATGTTCCTCCGCGTGGGGGTCATCGTGGCGGCATGTGTCGTGCTGATCGGCGGCATCCTGTTCCTGCCGCACATGGGAGGGCAGGCACCACACTACAGTGAATGGAATGGCGAGCCCCTGTCTCTGCGCAGCATTGGCGGTGTGCTGAGCGCCGCTGTCGCCTTGCGCGGGGACGCGGTGATCCAGTTGGGAATCCTCCTGCTGATTGCCGTCCCGATTGCGCGCGTGGCGGTCTCTCTGGTCGCGTTCCTCCTGCAGCGCGACTGGCTTTATTGCGTGGTGACATTCCTCGTGCTGGGGATCCTGCTGTTCTCGCTGCTGGGCGGGAGGATATAGGGCCAGGGGATCTGGGCCTCCCCCCCGAAATTTCCGGACCTCTCGCCCCCCAACATAGCAAAACCGCAAAAAGTGAAGGCAGGTTGCGCTTTTGGCGTTTTTGCTATTGCGGGCGGGCATGCCGCTGAAAAGCCACGACTCCTGGCGGAGACCCCCGGGCGCAACCCGACGCGGCCGCCCGTGGTTGAACAGCCCCGCGCGAACAGCTATCCTTTTTCGCCGTGATCAAATCCCCCGATGACCCCATCGTTGCCCTCGCCACACCTGCTGCCTCCAGCGCCCTGGCGGTCATCCGCGTCTCGGGGGCCGGCTGCCTGCGACTTCTCTCCCCGCTGGCCCGGGCCGGCAGGGACCTGGACGCGCTGGAGGGGCACACGATCCACCGCATGCGCCTGCGCGACGGGAAGGAGGACGTCGATGACGTCCTGCTGGCCGTCTATCGCGCGCCCCGCAGCTAT
>JBEKVA010000383.1:0-4251 GCA_049514475.1 Spirochaetia bacterium | reverse complement strand
TCCGGCGGGTGCGCATTGCCGTTATCGGGGACTTCTGCCTGGACGCGTACTGGAACCTCGACGCCTCCCTCTCCGAGATCTCCATAGAGACAGGCCTTGCCACCAGGCCCGTGCGCAGCCAGCGCTATTCGTTGGGAGGCGCGGGAAACGTGGTGAGCAACCTCCTCTCCCTCGGGGTGAGCGCGGTCAGCGCTTTCGGCGTGCTCGGCTCGGATCCCTTCGGCCGCGAGATGCTGCGGATGCTTGCCGCGGTCTCGGTGGACACCCGTTCGCTGCTGGTCCAGGAAAAGGGGTGGGATACTCCTGTCTACATAAAGCCCGTGGAAGGGGAGGCGGAGCAGGGAAGGATCGATTTCGGAAACGCCAACAGGATGGATCCCGCGAAGGGCATGGCGCTTCTGGCCGCGCTGCGCAGTGCCCTGCCCGGGCTGGACATGGTGGTGGTGAACCAGCAGCTGGAAAACGGCATCCACACGGAGGAGCTGCGCCGCGGCCTTGCCGCGCTGATCGGCGGCGCGCGCGAATCCACGGAGTACGGGAGTACCCGTTCGGCCCGAAGGCCGTACCGTGGCGCCGTGCCCTTCATCTGCGACAGCCGCAGCTTCAGCGACAGCTACGCGGGGGCCATGCGCAAGCTCAACGACAGGGAAGCGCTGCGGCTGTGCGGGGAGCAGTGGGAGTCCGCCGATCCCGTGCCGCGGCCCGACGCGGTGCGCGCCGCGGAGACGCTGTTCCAGCGGTGGAAGGCGCCGGTGTTCCTCACCCGCGGCGCGCGCGGCATGCTGGTGCGGGACACGGAGGGCATGCACGAGGTGCCTGGCCTGCAGATCCTGGGCCGCATCGACACGGTGGGCGCCGGGGACAGCGCCCTGGCGGGGATAGCTGCCGCGCTCGCGACCGGCCAAGGCTGCCGGACGGCGGCGAGCCTCGGCAACCTTGCCGCGGGGGTCACCGTGCAGAAGCTCTTCGTCACCGGCACCGCCAGTCCCGAAGAGGTGATGGCAATCGGGGCAGATCCCGACTACGTCTACCATCCCGAGCTGGCAGCCGACCCGCGCGGCGCGCGCTACTACGATGAATCTGAAATCGAGATCATCAACGCGCCGCCGGCAGGCGGATTCGCGCCGCCGGCAGGCGGATTCGCGCCGCCGGCAGGCGGATTCGCGCCGCCGGCAGGCCGCCGCATCACCCACGCCATCTTCGACAACGACGGGACCATCTCCACGCTGCGCGAGGGCTGGGAGACGATCATGGAGCCGGTGATGATCCGCGCCATCCTCGGGGAGGGCTGGAAGACGGCAGAAGAAAAGCTTTTTCTCAGGACACAGGAGCGGGTGCGCGAATACATCGACAAGACTACCGGCGTCCAGACCCTCGTGCAGATGCAGGGCCTGGTGTAGATGGTGCGTGAGTTCGGCGTGGTGCCCGCGGCACAGGTGAAGGACGCCGAAGGCTACAAGGCGCTGTACAACACGGAGCTTCTCGTGCTGGTCTCCCGCAGGCTGGCGAAGCTTGAGCGCGGTGAGCTCTGCGTGGATGACTACACCTTGAAGGGTGCCCTTCCCATGCTGAAGGCGCTGCACGCGGCAGGGGTGAAGCTGCACCTTGCCAGCGGCACCGACGAGGTCGACGTGATTTCCGAAGCGAAAGCCCTTGGCTATGCGGCCCTCTTCGAAGGGCGCATCCACGGTGCCGTGGGGGACGTGGGCATCGAGGCGAAAAAGGTGGTAGTGGAGCGGATCCTCGCGGAAATCGGTGTCGGAGGAGCAGGCTCCGTCGTCACCTTCGGTGACGGGCCGGTGGAGATGCGGGAGACGAAGCGGCGCGGGGGATACACGGTCGGGGTGGCAAGCGATGAGCTTCGCCGCTTCGGGCTGAATGAGCGCAAACGCACGCGGGTGATCCGCGCGGGCGCCGACCTGGTGGTCCCGGATTTCTCCCAGTGGAAAACACTCCTGGGGCTGCTGGGGGTGCGCGCATGAGCGCGCCGGAGATCGATCGGCGAAAGCTCCTGCTGAAGCCGCTTTCGGCGCGCAAGAACAAGGTGTCCTTCCCCCGGGACGCGGTGTCACCAGATGCGAAGCCGTCGGCGCTGAAGGGGGACGGGGCGGCGACCCTGCGCGAAACGGTGGAGAAGATCAGGGCTGCCCGCGCCGCGGGCAGGCCGGTGATGTGCGCCTTCGGGGCGCACACCATCAAGAACGGCCTGGGGCCGGTGCTGGTGCGCCTGCTCGAGCAGGGATGGATCACGCACCTTGCCACCAACGGGGCCGGCATCATCCACGACTGGGAGCTTGCCTACCAGGGCAGTACCAGCGAGGACGTCCGGGAGAACGTCGGGCGCGGAGAGTTCGGGACCTGGGATGAGACGGGCCGGTTCATCAACCTCGCGCTGCTGGTCGGCGCGTGGAAGGGCCTGGGCTATGGCCAGTCGGTCGGCGCCCTCATCGCCGAACAGGGTCTTGACATCCCCTCGGCCGCGGAGCTGCGCTCGGAGGCAACCCGTCTCATGGAGGCGTCCCCCGACCGCGCGGCGGCGGCCCTCGACCTCCTGGCCGCCGTGCGCGGCTTTTCCCTGCCGGCGGGAAGGATGCTGGTGCCCCATCCCTTCGGGGCTTACAGCGCGCAAGCCGCTGCATACCGGCGAGGGGCCCCCTTCACGGGGCATCCCATGATCGGGCACGACATCATCTACACCCACCCCATGAACAGCGGCGCGGCAATCGGGCGCACGGCACTGCGGGATTTCCTGGTCTACGCCGATGCGGTGAGCAGGCTCGACGGCGGGGTGTACCTGTCGGTGGGCTCCGCGGTGATGTCTCCCATGATCTTCGAGAAGTCACTGTCCATGGCCCAGAACCTCGCCCTCCAGAGGGGGCAGGCCATCACCAACCACCATATCGTCGTGGTGGACATCGCCGCCTCGACGTGGGACTGGCAGAAAGACGGGGAGCCGTCCATGGACAATCCCGCCTATTACCTGCGCTCCTGCAAGACGTTTTCCCGCATGGGAGGCACCATGAGATACCTCCAGGCCGACAACAGGGACTTCTTCCTCTCCCTGCTCCGCTCCCTCGTGTTGTCATGAATCGGGTTTTACGATAGAATCGGAACGAAAAGTCGACAACACCCTTACACGAAAGAAGGATTTCGCATATGGCCAGGAAAATGGTGACCATCGACGGGAATACCGCCGCCGGGACGGTCGCGCACGCGACCAACGAGGTGATCGCGATCTACCCCATCACCCCGTCTTCCACGATGGGCGAGGTGGCAGACGAGCTGTCCGCCGAGGGCACAAAGAACATCTGGGGCACGGTGCCCTCGGTGGTCGAGATGCAGTCGGAGGCGGGCGCCGCGGGCGCCGTGCACGGGGCCCTGACCACCGGCGCGCTCACCACCACCTTTACCGCTTCCCAGGGCCTTCTGCTCATGATCCCCAACATGTACAAGATCGCCGGCGAGCTCACCTCCACGGTGTTCCACATCGCGGCGCGTGCCATTGCCACCCACGCCCTCTCGATTTTCGGTGACCACGAGGACGTCATGGCCTGCCGCGCGACGGGATGGGCGATGCTCTGCTCCAACAACGCGCAGGAGATCATGGACTGCGCCCTGATTGCGCAGGCGGCGACCCTCGAGGCCCGCGTCCCGTTCCTCCATTTCTTCGACGGTTTCCGCTCCTACATGGAGATCCAGAAGATCGAGCAGCTTGATTTCGAGGACATGCGCGCCATGATCAGCGACGAGCTGGTGGCCGCCCACCGGGGGCGCGCGCTGAATCCTGAGAAGCCCACCATCAAGGGCACCTCGCAGAACCCCGACGTGTATTTCGCCGGCCGCGAGGCGGTGAACAAGTACTACCAGGCGGTGCCGGCCATCGTGCAGAAGACCATGGACAAGTTCGCCAAGATCGTCGGCCGCCAGTACCGGCTGTTCGACTACGTCGGCGCCCCTGATGCCGAGCGGGTGATCATCATGATGGGCAACGGCGCGGAGACCGCCGAAGAGGCCGCGGAGTACCTCATCGCCAAGGGTGAGAAGGTGGGCGTGCTGAAGGTCAGGCTCTTCCGCCCCTTCAGCCTCGAGCACTTCGTGCAGGCGCTGCCGAAGAGCGTGAAGTCCATCGCGGTCCTCGACAGGACCAAGGAGCCGGGCGCGCTCGGTGAGCCCCTGTACGAGGACGTGCGCACCGCAATCGGTGAGGCGATGTCGGCGGGAACGCTGAAGCTGAAGGACTACCCCGTGGTG
>JBEKVA010000382.1:0-4257 GCA_049514475.1 Spirochaetia bacterium | reverse complement strand
CTCAGAGGAGGTGAGCCACAAGGAGCTGCAGGAGTCCCTGATCGAGTGCGTCATCAGGAAGGCAATTCCCGCGGCGCTCCTGGACAAGCAGACCGTGTTCCTCATCAACCCGACCGGCAGGTTCGTCATCGGGGGACCGCACGGGGACTCAGGGCTCACCGGCCGCAAGATCATCGTGGATACCTACGGCGGCATGGCGCGCCACGGCGGCGGCGCCTTCTCAGGCAAGGACCCCACCAAGGTGGACCGCTCGGCCTCGTACATGGCGCGCTACGTCGCCAAGAACATCGTTGCCTCGGGGATATGCGACCGCTGCGAAGTGCAGATTGCGTATGCCATCGGCATCGCGAAGCCCGTCTCCCTGTTCGTCTCCACCTTCGAAACGGGAAAGGTCCCCGATGAGAAGATCGAGAAGGCGGTGAATGAGGTCTTCGATCTCACCCCGCAGGGCATCATCTCCACGCTCGACCTGCTGCGCCCGATCTACAGGGAAACCTCGAACTACGGCCACTTCGGCCGCGAAGGGTTCAGCTGGGAAAAGACCGACAAGGTGGAGGCGCTTCGCGCCAAACTCAAGTGAGGCGCTTCGCGCAAAACTAAAGTGATGCGCTGCGATCGAAATTGAGGTAGAATGACGGGAGAGCAGGTAAGGCGCGAAGCCCTCTGGTTTGATAGGAGGCCTGATGGCAGGATCGCCTGCCTGCTCTGCCCTCATAAATGCATCATCGCTCCCGACAGTCACGGCACCTGCCATGTCAGGTACAACCGCGACGGCGCCCTTCAGATCCCGTACTACGGCAGGATCTCTTCGCTTGCCGTAGATCCCATTGAGAAGAAGCCCCTGTACCACTTCCACCCTGGTTCGAGGATCCTTTCTGCGGGATTCGTAGGCTGCTCGTTTCACTGCAAGTTCTGCCAGAACTGGCACATCTCCCAGGGAGTCGATGCCGATACGCGGCTCATCGGACCGCGCGAGCTGGTGGAGATCGCCAGGCGGGAGCGCTCATTCGCCATTGCCTACACGTACTCCGAGCCGCTGATCCACGCCGAGTACGTTATGGATTGCGCCAGGCTTGCTCGGGCGGCCGGCTTGAAGAACGTGATCGTCTCCAACGGGTACATGAATGAGGCGCCAGCGGATGAGGTGCTGGACCTGGTGGACGCTGCGAACATCGACCTGAAGGGATGGGACCCTGACTTCTACAAAACCGAGACGGGGGGCCGGCTGGAAGAGGTCAAGAGATTCATTGCACAGGCCGCGGCGAAGACTCACCTCGAGGTGACGACCCTCGTGATCCCCGGAAAGAACGATCAGCCCGGGCAGATCGAAGGCATCGCTGGCTTCATTGCGTCCCTGGACACGAACATCCCGCTGCACCTCTCTGCGTATCACCCACAATACAAGTACGAGCTTCCGCCAACACCGGCCTCCACGGTCCGGGCTTTGGCCGAGGTTGCGCGGCAGCACTTGAAGTTCGTCTACGAGGGCAACATCGGGCCCGAGGAAAACGATACCGTGTGCTCGAGCTGCGGCGCTGTGCTGGTGCGGCGTTCCGGGTACTCGGTGAAGGTCGTCGGGCTTCGGGACGGGGCGTGCGCGAAGTGCGGGGCCCCCTCGCCGATCATCACGACATAGCGGCCGAGCCGACTCCACCCCCCTCTCCCCTTTGACGACACACCGTCTCTTTCCGTAATTTATCTACCAGATGGTTGTATATTTCTGGGAAAGGATGTTCGGCAATGAAGCAGTGGGTTCTTTTCGTGACACTCCTGGCCGCATGGTTCGGCGCGGGCCAGGTGTGGATGACACAGGTGAGCTGGAAGCTGTGGGCGTTCGTCGGCAGCCCTGAGTTTCCCGCCTACCATCGCGCGTGGTGGAGCGGCATACAGCCGGTGGTCTTTCCGCTGGCGGGCATCACGCTGATCGGCTCAATAGCCCTTCTCTGGATAAGGCCAGCCGCCGTGCCCGCGTGGATGGTGTGGGCCGGGCTCGCACTCCAGGCAGCACTGTGGCTCCCGACGGCTATCTGGTGGGGACCGGGGAACGCCCGGCTGCACGCGGTTCACCTGGCGGACGGGGCGCTTGACCCGCTTTACCTGCGCCTGCTCGTTTCCAACTGGGCGCGTGTCGCCGTGGTGAACGCGTACGCGGTTCTTCTCTCGTGGATGTCCGCCGTGAGCATTTTCGGAGCAAGGGGAAGCGTGTAGAATAAAGGGGTAATGCCGGGAACACGGAAAGCGGTCGGGAAGAGAAGACCAGGCCGTCCTGCAAATACCGAGCGGGTGGCAGCCATCACCGCGATCGCATTTCGGCAGATCGCGCGGGACGGATTTGAAGGCCTGCGGGTGAGGAAAGTGGCGATAGAGGCAGGCATCAGTCACGCCACCCTCCTCCATTACTTCCCCTCCAAGCAATCGCTCGTCCGTGGAGTTGTGCAAGGCATCCTTCACGAGTTTCGCGGCCCCGGACAGCCGACCGGCGCGGAGGGCGTGGCAGTACCTGCGGCGCGAACCCCTGCTGCAGCCACCCGAGTAGCCTCACCCCTCGACCAGCTTCGGGAAGAGTTCGAAGATCTTGGGAGGCGCATGAAGCGCACCCCGGGGCTGTTCGTTGTCCTGACCGAGCTCGACATGCGCGCCCGGCGGGACCCCTATGTCGCCCAGGCTCTTTCTCACCTGTACGCGGCCTGGCGCGCTCACCTCCTCTCTCTCTTGCGAACAGGAATCCGATCGGGTGTCTTTCGACCCGATCTCGATGCCGGGGCAACAGCCATGGCGATGATGATTCAGATCAAGGCAGCTGGCTATCATGCTGCGCGCCCCTCCGCCAGGCGAAACGGGGCAAGCCGGAAGGAGGCACGCGAGCTGATCTCCCATTTGGCAGGCCAGGTGGAACGCTGGGTGACGATGCCAGGAAGCGGAGCCGAGGCAGCAGCCGATCAGCCGTCAGCCCGCGGGCGGCGAGGCGGTGCCTTGTAGCGCCGATAGGCCGTGGTCCACGAGCGCCCTGCCAGCCGCCTGACGGCCGTGATGCTCTCAAGCCTGAACAGGAGCGGCTCAAGGGCGGCAAACTGCAGGCGCGTCAGATACACGCTCGCCGCGGTAAAAAGGGCAATCCAGGCCAGTACGGAGACCCACTGCGGCAGCGCCGCCGCGGCCGAAAGCCGGTTCAGCCCAATGACCAGCGCGATGATAAGCGCAACATTCACCACGCCATGGATCGCCACGCGGACGGGGGAGCCCCCCTGGATGGCACCCTTCGGGCAGAGATTGATGCAGCGATTGCAGCTTTGGCAGCCGGACTTCCAGGAAGGCCGTCGGGCAGTGCCTGCACCTCTGAGGACCAGGGATCGCGCAGGGCAGCCGCGGGCACAGGCGCCGCAGCCGGTGCAGCGCTCGTCGGCGGCAAAGAGGCCCGCCAGGCAAAATCGTCCGATCTTCGAGAAAAGGAAGTACACGGGGAGACTCATGAGTGGGACCAACCAGGGTGACCGCCGTGGGCGGGCATTCGGCATCTTCAGAAGCATGCCCGCGAAGACAATCGCTGCCTCATCCCCTTCAGAGAGCAGCGGACCTGCCTCCGAGGCATTGGGCGGCTGAACGAACTGCGTCCAGTTGAACGGATATGCAGCGCCGCCGATGGCGACCACGGAGAACCCTTTCCGGCGCAGGAACCTTTCCGCCTGCCAAAGCGCCGCCGATGGCGCTCCCCCCCAGGTTGCGAAGACCGCCGCGGCAGGGCGGGAAACGCGCTTCGCGGCAGCCCCAGCGGCCCTGCCCCTGAGCCCGTGGAGCACCTTACTCACGAGGGCCGGCATGCCGAAGCCGAGCACGGGGAAAGCCAGCACCAGCAGGCTCCCCTCGCTGTGAACAGAAGGGAGGACCGCGCCTTTTCGTATCTCCTGGGCGGTCACGCCCCACCCCGCGGCCTCCAGCCGTTCCTTGATGACATCCGCCGCCCGCTTCGTGTTGCCAGTGCCCGTCATGTAGAGGATCGTTGCCGTGTGTACTTTCTGTTCCATGGTGTGAGTATCAGGGATTGGAAATAGCTGTCAAGGAAGTGCGGGGCGACGGGGCAATTCTTGCCGCTCCTTGTCCCCCGGCCCTTGACATTCCCGCATATTTTTTGTTCTCTTTAGCTTCACTTTCCCCTGTAGCTCAGTCGGTAGAGCGGGTGGCTGTTAACCACTAGGTCGCTGGTTCGAGTCCGGCCGGGGGAGCGATAAGTCCTTTAGAATTAAGGACTTAAAGGCCCTC
>JBEKVA010000381.1:0-4313 GCA_049514475.1 Spirochaetia bacterium | reverse complement strand
GATGGGAGACTTCACAATCGGCGGGGACGCGGGCCTGTATTTCCCGGCAGATGCGCAAGGCGGGCTCGAGCTGCTCGGGTCCGCCTCTTACACGTTCAAGTCATTGGGTCCTTCGGTGAGCTTCCAACCCTACCTGTCGGTCAGCTACTACAGCAGCGCCTATCCCGCCGTGTATCCCGAGCTGTCCACCGTGACCAGCCAGAACATGATCTTCAATCCCCAGCTGAGGCTCCTGCTGGGCAAGAGCCAGCACCAGCTGACCTTGGGCTACACACTGACCTGGGATTTCTCCCAGAGACAGGCAACCCTGGACCAGTTGAACCTGATGTTCCAGCTCTATTTCTGAGTCCCCGCGACCTTCTTCACCAGCTTCCTGGCATGAAGCCTTTTCAGGTTCGCCAGTCTCCGCTGGTAGTACTTGTGCAGGTCGGCGACAAAGGTCGGATCGGTGTCACTGTTGCGATGAGCGAAGAGCTTCACGTCGTGGCGCACCTGGGCCATGTCACGCTCCAGGGCCGTCCTGTCCCGCGTGTAGCTCGCGAAGAAGTCCTTCGTGGTCAGCCCCCCGCGCAGGTCCCCCTCTCCGAGTCCCTGGTCGTGGAAATCCTTCAGCTCCGCCAGACGGTAATGCAGCCTTTCGAGGAGGAACTGGGTTTCCCTGAGATCGCCGATGAGGTCCACGATTTCCCGCTTGTCGGCTTCAACCGCTGCCGGGCCGCCGCCAATCTTGCCGCTCTTCTCTTCCGCCTCCCATCGGGCCAGGATGTCGCGCTTCTCATCAAGGGCCGCGCGATTCTCCTTGAACTCCTCGACGAGGTCCACGTAGCGAAGGGCGTCCCGCTGCATGATTTCCAGGGCCCTGGCCCTCAGGAAGGCAATGCGCTTCTCTTCCCAGTCTTTTCGGAATGACTCCAGGTCTGTCCCGGTGACGGCGAGGGCATGGAAGTCCGCCCCCTCCAGCTTCTCTATGGCAGTGCCCGGGATGGCATGCAGCTCCCTGCCCTGTTCATCGGTGACAACGACATCCCCGCTGGCGCAGGTGACCAGGATGTCCCCCGTGGGCGGCGCGGTGACGCTGAACTCGGTCCCTCGCACGCCCATGACGGCGCTCGCGGTCACGACCCGAAGATCCTGCGACCCGGCGAGCTTTGCCACTTTCAGGGAGACCGTCCCGCTCATGAGGCCCAGCGAGCTCTGCTGCCGCGAGCCCAGCTTGCTCAGCTCGAAGGCGAACTGCGTGTGGGGCGCCACTTTAACCGTCACCGCCGGAGCCTTCGGGTTTTCGACGCTGACCTCCGCCAGCCCGTCGGCCGCGGTCTTCACGAGATCGTAGTTCTCTATTTCGAGGCCCGTCTGGACATCGGCGCCTTGCAACTCTTCCCCGTTGCGCTGCAGCGACACGCCTCCCTCCAGGTAGACTGCTTCACCCACCTTGTCCTGCGCATGGACGGGTACCCAGCTGCCAAGGATGAGCAACATGCCGGCAATCAGGAGAACTGGTGATTTCATCGCTTCCCTCCGGCAGGGGTGATTCCCGCGGAGATTGTTGAGCGCGGGAACAGGCCGCCTGCTGGTGCTAAAATAGCGAAAATACATGCGCGGAGGAAATCGCGGGAAGAGCGGGTGCGGCGGCAGGGCGCCGCTGCGGGCAGGCCCTGCCGCGTCCCCCACCCCTCAATGTCTATTCCTTTCGGCCGGTCAGCTTTATGATGTGGTAGCCGAACTGGGTCGAGACAACGTCACTCAGCGAGCCGTTGGAGAGGCGCTTGCACGCCTGCTCGAAGGCGGCCACCATCTTGCCGGGGCCGAACCACCCCAGGTCCCCGCCCTGGGATTTCGAAGGGCAGGTGGAATACTGCCGTGCCAAGCCCTCGAAGCTCGCCCCCTGTTTTGCCTTTTTCAGAAGCTCGGTCGCCAGCGCCTTTTCCTTGACCAGTATGTGGCTTGCCCGCCATTCCATAGCGTTCCTCCGTGAAGGCCGGCAGTATAAGTGATTTTCCCAGGAATGGATACCGTGATAGAATAAGCTCACCGCAACACGAGGTGAGAGGGAGGACGAGCATGGTGAACGCCGATGAGCTGGCAAAGATACTGGACGACCAGCGCCGCAAGTACGAGGACCCCCGGGTGTCAGGCAGCTTCAAGGGCTGGAACAAGACGATGCAGTATCACTTCACCGACACAAACGAGTACTGGGTCATCAGGCTCCTGAACGGCGTTCCGCAGCCCGTGGAGAAGGTGCCCGGGCCTCTGGAGAAGCCCGAGATCCAGTACGACATGGAAACCGAAACACTGCGCGCAATGAACTGCGGCGAGCTCAGCGGCATGGCAGCCTTCCAGCAGAAGAAGCTGAAGCTGAAAGCGTCGATGCCCGACATGATGAAGCTCCAGGCGCTGAACAGGATCTGAACGTCAGCCGGGCTCCCCTGCCAGGAGGCCTTTTTCCGCCAACCCTTGTGCCACCTCGGGGAGACCGAGTGACTCAAGGTGGGCCCGTCTCTGCAGGCCCGTGGCCGGGTCCCACTCCCGCAGCGTGTAGTAGCGCTCGCGCTCGGCGAGGAACTCCCCCATGTCGATGCGGGCGCCGATGCGCGTTGCCGTCTGGCCGCCGGCCGCGGGCACCAGGCACTCGGGGTCCCCGATGTGCTCCTCAAGCGGCGTCTCGTGCCACTCCTTGTGCAGCACGTCCTGCTCGCGAGCGCGGTGTCCCTCCCTCAATAATATGGCGCGCTGCAGGTTGAACACCCGCTCCCCGACCTTGTACAGGTCCTGCTCCGACCAGCGCTGACCGGTCACCGCGGAGAGAATGCTGCTCTCGATGGTCGGGTCCCCCACGTGGTCATCACCGTTGGGGATGTCCAGCACGGGATACATCCAGTCGCACACGATGAGGCACTCCTTCGCGTGCTGCCGGTCCTGGATGAGACGCGCCGCCAGGGCCTTGCCGTTCAGCGTCGTGAGATCGGCTGCCTCCTCGCTTCCCCAGAACCGACGGGCAATGGCGCGAAACACGTCGGTGGTGATGTGCGCCCCCTCGATGCCCTTCCGCCAGCTCGCCCACTGGGAGAGCACCAGGCCCGCTTCGTGCAGCTGCGGCAGCGGCTGCCGCGGCTCGAAGGGGAAGAGGAACGTGTTGATATTGTAGAAGCGCGGCTCGTAGGGGTCATAAGGCCGAAGCTGCGCAACGGAGGCCTCCCCCAGCGCGGCAGCCGCCCCCGCCGCTCCCAGGGACAGGACCTCTCCAAAGCCCTGGCGCAGCGCCGTCATCGTCACCAGCTTCTCGATGAACTCGAGGCTGCCCACCTGCGAGAGGGGAAGACCCGACTGCTCCTCGGTGACGACTCCCGCCTCATTGCACCGCACCAGCCAGTCCACCAGCTCCTGCATTTTCCACGTGTCCAGGCCGTACTCGTCACAGGCACGGTTGGCAAGAAAGGGCACGTCGTTGTCATCCCCGTAGAAGAGCCACGCGTAGGGCGAGTAGAAGAAGCGCGATTGGCACATGAACTTGCCGCGCTTGCCGTTGTCCGCCGTGTAGCTCACGCGAAGGCAGCTGCCGATGCACCCGTAGCAGGGCATCCGTTTCGTCTTGGGGCCGTGGGCCATGAAATCGAAACCCCAGACCTTCACGTTGCCGCGGCCGAAGCCCCTGATGCGCCGCGCGATCTCCCGCAGCGTCTCGGGGTCCGCGACATCGCTCACCGCGTGCTCCCCGCGCACGGAGACGGCCTTCAGGTTCTTCGACCCCATGACCGCCGCCATGCCGCCGCCGCAGCTCGCATCCCCGTCGGCGAGCGCCGTTGCAAAGGCTACACGGTTTTCACCCGCCGGGCCAATGGCGAACACCTTCACCTTCTCTCCCCGCCGGGCCTTCAGAGCCTCCCGCGCATCGATCGTCGATTTTCCCTTCAGCTCGGGGCAGGGGGTGATGCTCACGCGATCCCCCTGGATATCGATGGTGACCAGCCGCTCGGCGGCGCCCTGCACCACGATGCAGTCGTACCCCGCGAACTTCAACTCTGCCCCGAATGTGCCGCCCAGGTTGCCGTAGTTGTAGTGCGGCTGCGCGTCGAGGCCGGATTTCGCGCACACCCCCCACCGGGAGCCGCCAAGCGCCGGGATCCCGGCGAGAGGGCCCGTGGAGATGACCAGGCGGTTGCTCTCGTGAAACGGGGCAGCATCAGGGGGAACCTCGTCCCAGTAGATACCCGCGCCCAGGCCCCTGCCCCCGAGAAAACGCCCGGCGTACGTACTGGTTTCGACGGTGTGCGTCTTTCCGGTGGAAAGGTCCACGCGAAGGATCCTGCCGGCGT
>JBEKVA010000380.1:0-4318 GCA_049514475.1 Spirochaetia bacterium | reverse complement strand
CCAGGAAATCCCGATCGTCATCCACGAGAAAAATCGTGCGCTGCGCGGCCATCAGGCGTGGCCCTCCGCCGGGGCTGCGCCCCCATGCCCCTCTGCGGCAGGTTTCAGGGCCCTGTCCACCACCGCCAGGAGGAGCTGGGGGTCGACGGGCTTTTCCAGCAGCGCGTCCACGGGAAGCCACGTTCTGTCGGGCTCCAGGCGGAAGGGGATCTGGTCGTTCACCGAGGTGATCATCACCAGCGGGATCGTCTTTGTGTACTCGGAATTGCGCAGCTCCCGAGAGACGTCGAAGCCGTCGCTGGGTTTCTCCATGACCATGTCCAGGATGATGAGATCGGGGCGATGGGCCGCCACCTCTTCACGGCACTGCCTGCCGCTGAACGCCACGCGCACGACATAGCCGTGCTCCTCCAGGAGAACACGGTTCATCTCCACGAAGTCGGCATCGTCATCAACCAATAGAACCGATTTTACCGCGCTCATGGCCTTCCTCCCTGGCTGTCGGGCCGATGGGGATCCGCACAAGGAAGGATGTCCCTTTCCCCACCTCACTGTCCACCGCTATGTCCCCCGCATGCATCTTCACCACGCCATAGACGATGGACAGGCCCATGCCCGTGCCCTTGCCGAGCTGCTTGGTGGTATAGAAGGGGGTGAAGATCTCCTTCTGGACCTCCGGCGCCATGCCCGCGCCGTTGTCCTTGACCCGCAGGGCAAGGAGGTCGCGGGATTCGGAGAGCCCCGCGCTGATGGTAACGGTGCCCACGTAGTCGGGCCCGGCGCCGTCCACCGCAAAGGATTCCACGGCATCGATGCTGTTCTGCACGAGGTTCACCAGCATCTGCCTGATCTGCTCCCCGTCGAGGGGCAGTCGGGGCAGCCCCTCCTCGATATCGCAGCTCATGCGCACCTTCGCCTCGGCGCCCAGCTTCATGATGGTGGTGTCCACCAGGTCGCGGATCAGCATCCCAATGTCGGTGGGGGCCTTCACCACGCGGGACTGCCGGGCGAAATCCAGGAGGCCCCGCATGATGGTGCGGCAGCGGTTGGCCTCGCTCACGATCATCTGGATGTCCTCGGACTCGGGATCTCCCTCGCGATGCGCCTTCAGCAGCATGTGCGAGTACAGGAGGATCGTCGAGAGGGGATTGTTGATCTCGTGAGCCACCCCCGCGGAGATCTGGCCCATGGAGGCAAGCTGCTCGCTCTGCACGAGCCTGTCCTGCGTTGCCTGGTGGGAACGCTGCAGCGTGCTGAGGGTCGTCTCCAGCTCCTCCACCAGGTAGGGCAGGCACATGCCCACCTCCGCCAGGCCCTGCCACACCGCCACGGCCTTTTCCCGGCAGCTCGGGTAGCCGCAGGAGCCGCAGTTCAGCTGGTCTTGCGGGCCGAACTTGCGCATGGTGCGCAGCGTTTCCGCGATCTGCTCCTCGGTGGGCTGCGGCAGGACCACGGCCCCCTCGGAGAACTCGCGCATGAGGTCCACCTGGCTGAACTCGGTGAGGGACATTCCCATGTCGCGGCCGCCCATGGACCTGTTCTGCTCGTTGATGTGATCGGTGAGCATCTCCTTGCGCGCAAAGACGCTCAGCTCGCCCAGCATCTTCGGGCCGCTGATGCAGCCTTCGCAGAAGAGCACGTCCAGGACCCGCGCCTTGCTCTTGCCCTCCGCCAGCTCCTTCAGCGCCGGCAGCACCCTGTCCTTGCCCTCGGTCACCAGGACGTGGTTCTGCAGTATGTCGGCGTCGATGCCGGCGGCGCGCAGCAGGCCCCCCGAGATGGGAAGAGATCTGCCCAGGCCGGCCGGGGGGCCGTCGAAGCGGCCCGGCTCCTCCTTGCGGGGCTCGATGCTGGCGGCGGCGAACATCGTCACCAGCTCCTCGTAGGTCAGCACGGCATCCACGATGCCCTGCACGAACGGGTCACGTATCTCGGCCTTCTTGGCGATGCAGGGACCAATGAACACCACCCTCACCCCGGCGCCGCGCTTGTGGCGGATGGCGCGCGCCACGGCGATCATCGGTGAGACCACGGGGGCCAGCGCCCCGCGGAGACTCGGCATGTACTTCTGGATATACGACACGATGGCGGGACACGGCGTGCTCACCACGGCCTGGCCGCTGGTGATGGCATGCCGCGCCCGCCGCGCGTACTCGCCGCTGATCAGCTCGGCGCCGAAGGCAACCTCCCACACCTCGCTGAATCCCAGCCGGCGCAGGGCGCTGACGATCTGCCCGGGGGCGACCTGCGGGAATGCCACGGGGAAGGAGGGGGCGATGATGGCGATGACCCGCTCCCCTCCCTCCAGCATGCGCGTGACGAGCATGGTGGCATCCTCGATGCGCTTGGCCTTCTGCGTGCAGACCTTCACGCAGTTGCCGCACGCAATGCACTGCTCCGCGATGACCGTGGCCTGCCCCGCGATGACCTTGATGGCCTTCACGGGGCATTCGCGCACGCACGCGTAGCAGCGTCTGCATTTCTCGGGAATCGTCGAGACGATGCCCATGGGGACCCCCGCTCCTCCTCCCTACACCCGCTGCCTCGCGGTGTACTTCGTGTGCAGGAGGTGGTGCGATTTCTCGCCCAGCGGCTTTTTCAGGTACTCTTCGTAGATCGCGACGACCTCGGGGTTGTTGTGCGACTTGCGCAAGGTCTTGCCCTCGTCTTCCTTGTAGATCGCGGCAATGCGGGCAAGACGCACCTCGTCGGTCGTGAGGCGCGGCTGGCCGCCGCCGCCGATGCACCCGCCGGGGCATGTCATGATCTCGATGAAGTGGTACTGTTCACCCGCCTTGATCTTCTCCATCAGGCGCCGGGCGTTTCCCAGCCCGTGGGCCACGGCGAGCTTCACCGTCACCCCCTCCAGGAATGACCATTCAGGCACGGCGCCCACGATCTTCACCGCCGCCTCCTTCACCCCTTCAAGGCCTGCGATCGGCGTTACATGCAGGTTTTCGAAGGGAAGCTGCTTGCCGGTCACGATCTCCCAGACGGTGCGGAGCGCGGCTTCCATGACACCGCCCGTGTTGGCGAATATGTCGGCAGCCCCCGAGCCTGCCCCCAGGATGCTGTCCATCTTTTCGTCGGGCAGTGCGGTGAAGTCGATGCCCGCCTGCTTGATCATGCGGCCCAGCTCACGGGTGGTGAGGACCACGTCCACGTCCCGCGCGCCGCTGGAATACATCTCGGGCCGCTGGGACTCGTACTTCTTGGCGGTGCAGGGCATCACCGAGACGACGAACATGTCCTCGGGCTTCTTCCCGATCTTCTCGGCAAAGTAGGTCTTCGCCACGGCGCCGAACATCTGCTGCGGGGACTTGCAGGTGGAGATGTTGGGAAGCATCTCGGGCCAGAAGTGCTCCGCGTAGCGGATCCACCCGGGAGAGCAGCTTGTGAACATGGGAAGCGCGACCTGCTTCTTGTCGACCAGGGCATTCTTCAGCCGTGTCAGCAGCTCGGTGCCCTCTTCCATGATGGTGAGGTCGGCGGTGAAGTTCGTGTCGAACACGCGGTCGAACCCCATCTGGCGCAAGGCGCTCACCATTTTGCCGGTCACCAGGGTCCCCGGCGCGTAGCCGAAGCATTCCCCCAGGGCCGCGCGGATGGCGGGAGCCGTCTGCACGACGACGGTCTTCTTCGGGTCATCGAGGGCCGCCCACACCTTGCCGATCTCGTCCCGCTCGCTGATAGCCCCCACGGGGCATACGGCGGCGCACTGGCCGCACTGCACACACACGACATCGGAGAGCTCGCTGGAGAACGCCGGGCCGATGGTGGAGGCGAACCCGCGTCCTTGCGGAAAGATGGCCGCCACCCCCTGCGTCTGGCCGCAGACGGTGACGCACCGCCGGCAGGACACGCACTTGGCCGTGTCGCGCGTCAGGGCGGGCGTGCTCGTATCAGTTCTGCGTTTGCTCTTCACGCCCGTGAAGGTGACCTGGCGGATGCCCAGGTCACTAGCGATGGCCTGCAGCTCGCAATCCACGTTGCGGTCACAGGTCTGGCAGTCCCCCTCGTGGTCCGAGAGGATCAGCTCCACGATGGTACGCCGCGTGGAGCGGGCCCGCGGGGAGTTGGTCTGCACCTCCATCCCCTCGGAGGCGGTGGTCACGCAGGAGGGGAGCAGGGTCTTGGCCCCTTTCACCTCCACCAGGCACACGCGGCAGGAGCCGATGGCCTGGACATTCTTCAGGTAGCACAGGGACGGGATCTTCACGCCCGCCATGCGGGCCGCCTCCAGGAGGTTGGTCCCGTCCGGCACCTGTATCTTTCTGTTGTCGATCGTCAATGACGGCATTGTCTGTCTCTCTCCTCT
>JBEKVA010000379.1:0-4333 GCA_049514475.1 Spirochaetia bacterium | reverse complement strand
GTGCCGCCGGGGGATACGGCCCAGAGCGCAGACAGCACGCCGTCACTGCGTTCTTCCGGCACCAGCACGGAATCCGGCTCAAGCTGCGCCTCCGCCATCTGCCTGCCGGCTGCATCGGCCAGCACGAGCACCGAGCGCCCGCGCAGCCAGGCGAGGACCGGCGTCCCGGCGTCAGCAAACCTGAACGCCAGGAGGTCGCCGCTCACCCCGCCCTCAGGGGAGACGGGAAAGCCCGGGAGGACCGTCGCGCCGCCTGAAGCCGCGCGGGCTGCCGTCAAGGAGACGGCGATATCCGACGTAGTGGCGCGGACGGTGATGACACCCTGGCTGTACAGGTGCAGCACGTCGAAGAGTATTCCCGAGCCCTTGAGAAGGTAGGGCTCGCTGCGGGCCGCATCGTACCAGAGCAAAAGCGATACATCGGCGGGCTGCCCTTGCGTCAGGGAGGCATATACCTTCCCGCCAGCAAGGTTGTCCCCCGTATCGGCGGCCCTGGCCACCGCGGCAAGGTTTTCCGCGTCCAGGCAGAGAAACAGGTAGCCTCCCCGGTTGATGAAGTACGGCTCGGGCACCGACGCCCCCATGATGTCGAGGACCAGCCCGACGTACCAGGGAAGGGAAAGCCTGTCGATGCGCACCCCGTCCAGGACGAGCGAGCTGTCCTTGCCGGCCACCGCGGAGTGGGTGAGCTTTTCCAGGGCATACTGGTAGGCGCGCTCGTCGGCCACGCGTGCAAAGTACACGGGGTCAGTGGATCCTGAGAGTACGAAGGTCCCCATCTCCGAGCCCGCCCAGGAGAAGAGCAGCTCGTCGATGCCAGCCCCGACCACGGAGCGGGCCCCCTCGTCGGATTTCGCAAAGAGGTCCTGCACGTCTTTTCCCTGGAACGCGGCCGCCAGTCGATACAGGTCGGAGAGAGGGGCGATGTTGAGAATCGAAAGCAGGGAGACGGAGGCCGGCACGTAACGGAGCACACCAAGGGGGGCGCGGGGCTTTGCCAGCGCGGTGGCAAGCTCGGGAAGGGAGGCCGCGATGGAAAGGCTGGCGCTCACGGCCAGGGATTCATCGCTCAGCTTCACGTCCATCATCGTCTGGCCGGGGACCTCCAGGGCGCCGAGCACTTTCTTCCCCATGGGGTCGGGAGAGAGCAGATCGGAGCTGAGGCCCCTGCTGTCGACGAGCACGCGGAGGGTGTCCTTCGAGCGCAGCTTGATTTTCCTCAACAGCTCGCGGCTGGAGACCCCGGCCAGCCCGGAATCCGTGGCCTCGCGCTGAAGGGCATCCTTCACCGCCTGCGGGTCGAGGGACACCACGGCGACATTGTCGAACAGCGCGGCCGTGATGGTCGTCCCTCCGGTTGTGTAGCGGTACAGGGGCTGTCCCGCATCGTTGAGGAAGCTGAATCCCGGTAGGCTCATCATTGGACCCACGAAGCGCGCCAGAGGCGTCAGGATCCCGCGCCAGCCGAGGTCCACGACGGCAAGCACCCCGCCGCGCGGCAGCAGCACGACATCGGCGCGCACGTCCAGGAGCGTGCCAAGGACCGGGGAGCGCGTGAGGGAGAGCCCGCGCAGGTCAGCGAGAGCGGCGCGGTAGGGGGCCAGGTCGGGGCGCGCCAGCACCACGTCGGCGGCGGCGAGATTCAGCCAGCGGTCGTAGAGGCTGCGAAGCGAAGGGACCTGCAGGTATGCCGTGTAGGTGGGGGGCAGGAACTCGGTGGGGTCGGCGCGGCGCAGCAGCCACCGCCCCGCCAGCACGCCGGCACCTGCCACGATGACGGCGAGGATCACGAGCAGCGTCTTCAACAGAATTGAAAGGACCTTTTTCATTCCCCCCCGATGCCTACAGCGATTTTTCCAGCGCCCGGTTGAGGCGCTTTACGAACCCGGCCGGGTCGGGAAGCTCCGCTCCTTCCACCAGGAGCGCCTGCTCGAGCAGCAGGCGGCTCATGTCATCGATCACCTGCTCATCCTGCACGGTCCCGAGCTTTATCACAATGGGGTGGGAAGGGTTGAGCTCGAGGATCGGTTTCACCTCGGGAAGGTCCTTGTTTCCCATCATCTTCAGTATTTGCTGCATCTGCATGGTGGGGTCGTGCTCGTCCACCACGATGCAGGAGGGAGAGTCCGCCAGGCGGCGGGATGCGCGCACGTCCTTGACCGCGTCACCGAGGGATTTCTTCACCTTCTGCAGCAGGGGCTCCAGGGCCTCCGCCTTGCCGGCGTCCGCCTCCGTCTTCAGGTCTTCCGCGGTGGCGGAGCGGTTGACCGCCTTCAGGTCGACCTCCATGAACTTCCCGATGGCACCGGCCACGATCTCGTCGATCTCGTCATCCATGACGAGCACCTCGATGCCCCGTCCCGTGTAGGCCTCCAGAAGCGGTGAGCTGCGCAGCCCCGACTCGCGGCCGCCGGTGATGTAGTAGATGGCCTTCTGGTCCTTCTGCATCCGGTCGCGGTACTCCGCCAGGCTCGACCAGCCTTTCGCCGAGGTCGACTTGTAGCGCACGAGCTCCAGGAGCTGGTCCCTGTGCTCGAAGTCTTGAAGTATGCCTTCCTTCAGCACGCGCCCGAACTGGTCCCAGAACTTCTCGTAGACCGTGGGGTCCTTCGCGAGCTGCGCGATCTCCTGCAGAATTTTTCTCACCGAGGAGGAGCGGATGTTTTCCATGACGCGGTTTTTCTGCAAAATCTCGCGGCTGACGTTCAGCGGCAGGTCCTCTGAATCGATGATGCCGCGTACGAAGCGCAGGTAGACCGGCAGCAGCTCCTTCTCGCTCTCCGTGATGAACACCCGCTTGATGAACAGCTTCACCCCCGGCTGGTAGTCGTAGCGGTACAGGTCGAAAGGCGCCTGCGCGGGGATGTAGAACAGCGTGGTATACGCAAGGGCGCCTTCCACCGAGAGATGGATCCAGTGCATCGGGTCCTCGGTGTCGTGGGTGAGGGTCTTGTAGAACTCCTTGTAGTCCTCATCCTTCAGGTCGGCCTTGGGCCGTCGCCAGAGGGCAAGTGCCGCGTTGACCTGGGAGATCTTGTCGACCTTTCCCCCGTGCTGGCCGTCCTCCTGGTAGTGCAGTTGTATGGGGAAGGCGATGTGGTTGGAGTACTTCCTGATGATCTCCTCGATGCGCCACCGATCGGCGTATTCCCTGCCCGCTTCGTTCAGGTGCAGGGTGACGGTGGTCCCGGCGCTGTCGCGCACCCCGGGGGTGATCTCGTATTCCCCTTTCCCGTCACTGGTCCACGTCCATGCCTTCTCGGCGCCTATCTTGCGCGTGACCACCTGCACGGTGTCTGCCACCATGAAGCTGGAATAGAAGCCGACGCCGAACTGCCCGATGAGGCTTGCGTCCTTCTTCGCCTCCGCTGTCATGGCCTTGATGAACTCACGGGTTCCCGAGCGGGCGATCGTTCCGAGGTTCTCCTCGAGGTCCTTCTCGTCCATCCCGATGCCGCTGTCCGAGATGGTGAAGGTCTTCCTGTCTTTCGTGTCGAAGGAGATGTCGATGCGGGGCAGGAAGGGCACGCCCTTGTACTCCTCCTGCGTCAGGGTGAGGTACTTCAGCTTGTCCAGCGCATCAGAGGCGTTGGAAATGAGCTCGCGGAGGAAGATCTCCGGGTGCGAATACAGGGAATGGATGATGAGGGTGAGAAGCTGGTTGACTTCCGTCTGGAACTGGTGCTTGGCCATGGCTTTTCTATAACCGCAAATCGCGGACGCGTAAAGAGGAGGAGAAACGGCGGGCTCGCGGGGCGGGCGCGAAGCGCGCGCCCCTCACGCGGCGGGAAGGGACCTCATCCCTCCTTGGCTGCCGGAGCATGTCCCACGGTTTTCCTCAGCGCGAGCTCGGGGAGGAACAGCGTGACGATGAACCCGAGTGCCACCACGAAGAGACCCCAAAAATAGACGCGGGTCAGTGCCTCGGTGAAAGCCTTTTTCAGCGCGGCGGTCACCTGAGTGGTCACCCGCGCGGCCTGCTGATCCATCGCCGCCCTGATCTTCGACAGGGCATCCTGAGTGGCCTGCTGGACGAGCGCGGGGGTCTGCCCGTCGATGCCCGCCCTGATGCCCGCCAGCTCCCCGGCAAGTGCCTTCTGATCCACCAGCACGGACACGGGAATGCCTCCCAGCCGCGCCTTCAGCGGCTGCGGAACGCCCGGGTCATCCATCAGGCCCTTCAAGGCGGTCCGGTTTCCGCTGGTAAGTGCCAGAGCGATCCTCTGGTATTGCGCATCCTGGCCGGCCTTCACCTGGGCGGCAACACCGCCCTTCTGCAGCATGTCCTTCAGCTCGGGGGGCACCCGGGGGTCGGCTATCACGCCCTGCACGG
>JBEKVA010000378.1:0-4347 GCA_049514475.1 Spirochaetia bacterium | reverse complement strand
AGTGTGGGCATGGGAAACTTCGGCGCGCTTCCGAACCCTCCGTTTTCACTGTCGAACATCACTGAAAGGGACTGTGCCGCGGCGTGCACGGCCCCCGGCTCCATCACGAAGCCGGCGTTTACCGACTCTTGTGCTTTCGCCACTTCCGCGCCGATGGCCGCCGCTGACTGCACCAGCTCCCCCCGCCGGCTCTTCCACAGCTCCCCGATCCTGGGCACGAGCTCGGTCATGCCCATCCGACCGTACGCCGACTCCCCCGGGACGTAGGTTGCCGCGAAAAAGACCTCGCGATCCGGGGTCAGGACGATGGTGAGAGGCCACCCGCCGCTGCCGGTGAGCATCTGGCAGACCGCCATGAAATGCTCATCGAGATCCGGCCGCTCCTCGCGGTCCACCTTGATGGAGACAAAGACATCGTTCATGAGCCCCGCTATGCGGGGGTTGTCGAATGACTCGCTTTCCATTACGTGGCACCAATGGCAGGTGGAATATCCGATGGAAAGGAAGACCGGCTTGTCCTCCGCACGCGCCTTCGCGAAGGCCTCCTCTCCCCACGGGTACCAGTCCACGGGGTTGTCGACGTGCTGGAGCAGGTATGGGCTTTTTTGGCCCTTCAGGTGATTCATGACACTGCTCTCATGTGTGAGCGAAAGGTACTGCCGGTGGTGGAGGGGGGCAACCGGGGTGCGCTACTGGGGTCTTTTCTTTTTTTCCGACTTTACCGCCGCATCAAACGCCTTCATGCAGTGTTTTCTTACAGCGGGATGGTAGGTCTGGATAATGGCCTTCGAAAACTGGGAGAGGTTCCGGCTTATGAGCTCAAAGACATCGCTGCGATCCTTCGATGCGACATCCTCGCCTTGCTCATGGAGCTTCGAGAGATAGACCGCGGCTTTCAGCTGCACCAGCTCATGCAAGCCAATGAAATTGGCCCCAATCTCCTCATCAAATTCTCCGGCCTTTCGAGGATCCGGCATCCCCGTTGGCATTCCCCAATCCTCTTCAGCGAAAAGAATGTCTATCCTTACTCCCGTCGTGCCGTCTATGCAGGTGTCGATCCCCTCGCTGGAAATTTCTCCCTTCAGCGGAAGCACTTTCATCCATTCGTCTTTGTAGGTGAGGATATCGATGTCAGTGGTCGTGCGAGGACAGCCGTTACGAATCACCGCCATCCCCCCGACGATGCAGTACGGCAGCCCCTTACCAGTGCTCAGAGCATGAAAACGGCGTGCAACTTCCATCATCGGAGAGTCGCGTTTCATGTCACCGTTGAGCTGGAGGATCTTTGCCGCAGTCACTCCATGAACTATATCATGAAACCTCATGCATGTAGCCGGCCGGGGACAACATTGACCTGCCCCCGGTCCGCAGTTAGTATATCTGCCATGCCAGGCCCCGTGGACGAATACCGCAAGGCACAGCGCGCCGGGAAATCCGAGAAGCCCGGCAAATCCGGAAGAGTCGTGCGCGACCCCAGCATCCGCGGGTTCATCAAGGAGACAAGCCGCGACGCCGGCTACCGCAAGGCCGCGCAGTTCCTGATGCTCCTCGGCAAGGACGAGGCTGCCCGCGTCCTGCGCCACATGGCGCCCGAGGAGATCGAGGGGATCACCAAGGAGATCGCCCGCACCGAGCATATCGAGGAGAAGGAAGCCTCCAAGATCCTCGAAGAGTTCGGCTACATCCGCGAAACAAAGGACCTCATCGCCCGCGGGGGCATCGATAAGGCGCAGGAGATGCTCATCGCCTCGGTGGGCGCGGAGAAGGCGGAGAAGATACTCGAGCGGGTGCGCAAGGACATGGCCCCGCCGCCCTTCACATTTCTACAAGATATCGACGTACACCAGGCCATCACGCTGGTGCGCGAGGAATCGGTGCCCGTGGCGTCCCTCATCCTGGCACACCTGGAGCCGAAGCTTGCGGCGCGGATCCTCCAGGCGCTCAGTCCCGAGGTGCAGCGGGCCATCGTGCCCCGCATCGCCAAGCTGCAGAAGGTGGACCCCGACGTGGTGCGCCGCACCGAGGAAACGCTCCGCAAGAAGGTGCACGACAAGGCGGAGCCGGTGACGGTGGAAGTCGATGGAAAGACGGCCCTCACCGAGATCCTCCGCCACATGGACCCTGGCAAGGAGCAGGCCATCCTGGCGGAGCTGGAGCCTAATACGGCGAACCTCATCAGGAAGAAGCTGTACACCATCGACGTGATATTCCAGATCAACGACAGGAGCCTGCAGAAGGTCATGCGCGACTACGCCGACCGGGAGCTCGCCCTGGTGATGAAAGGGGCCGAGGAGCTGGTGCGCAAGCGGCTGATCTCCTGCGTCTCCGAGCGGCGGCGGGAGCTGATCCGCATCGAGGAGGAGACCCTCGGGCCGGTGCGGAAGTCCGACCTGAATCGCGCCCTGCAGGATTTTCTGGAGTACCTGCAGCTCCTGGAGCAGAAGGGCGAAATCGTCATCGTTCGCGAACGCGAAGAATACGTGTAAGAGGAGCACCTCATGAATCTCGTCTCCATCTCCGACATCGGCACGCACGTCGAGCAGGACGTTGAGATCCGCGGCTGGCTGTACAACATCCGCTCCAAGGGGAAGATCGCGTTCCTGCAGCTGCGCGACGGGACCGGCAGGATCCAGGGTGTCGCGGAGGAGTCAGGCTGCGGCGCCGAGTGCTTCTCCCTCATCGCCACGCTGAAGATGGAGGCATCGGTGATCGTGAGCGGCACGGTGCACAAGGACGAGCGCGCCCCCTCCGGCTACGAGCTCACCGTCAAGAGCGTGAAGGTCGTGCAGAACCCCGCCGATGACTACCCGATCTCCAAGAAGGAGCACGGCATCGACTTCCTCCTGGAGAACAGGCACCTGTGGCTGCGCTCCACCCGGCCGACCTCCATCATGCGCATCCGCGACCAGGCCATCACCTCCTTCAGGGCCTTCTTCCACGAGCGCGGCTTTCTCCTCATCGACACCCCCATCCTCACCGGCTCCATCGGGGAGAGCGCGGGCACCCTGTTCACGGTGCCCTACTTCGACCTGGGCGATGCCTACCTCGCGCAGACCGGGCAGCTCTACCTGGAAGCGGCCTGCATGGCCTACGGCAAGGTCTACAATTTCGGGCCCACCTTCCGGGCGGAGAAGTCAAAGACGCGCCGGCACCTGACCGAGTTCTGGATGCTGGAGGCCGAGGTGGCCTACGCCGACAACGAGGACAACATGCGCCTGCAGGAGGACATGGTCAGCCGTGTCGTCTCCGACGTGCTGGCCAACTGCGCCGACGACCTGAAGGCCATCGAGCGGGACGTCGAGCCGCTGAAGAAGATCACCACGCCGTTCATCCGCATGGACTACGGTGAAGGAATAAAGATACTACAGGGGAAAGGGAGCACGATCGAATGGGGCAACGATATGGGCGGAGAGGACGAGACTGTTCTCACCAAGCTCTACGAGAAGCCCATCTTCCTCATGAACTACCCGAAGAAGGCGAAAGCCTTCTATATGAAGGAGAACCCCGCCAACCCCGAGACGGTGCTGTGCTCGGACCTCCTGGCCCCCGAGGGGTACGGGGAGATCATTGGCGGCTCGCAGCGCGAGGACATTCTGGAAAAGCTTCTCTCCCGCATCCACGAGGAGAAGCTGCCCGAGGACAGCTACGGCTGGTACCTCGACCTGCGCAAGTACGGCTCGGTGCCGCACTCGGGCTTCGGGATCGGGCTGGAGCGCACCCTCGCGTGGATCTGCGGCAGCCAGCACCTGCGGGAGTGCATCCCGTTCCCGCGGACGATCTCCCGAATTTATCCGTAAGCAAGGAGACCCCTGAGCGCCTCCGCTGCAAAGTCGCAGAAGTCAGGGGGCAGCTCGTGGCCCGCTCCCTGCATCGTCTTCACGATCACCCTCACACCGCCAGCATCGAGCTGCGAGATTACGGTCCGGGCTCTCGCGGCAGCCGGGTCGTTCTCTCCCAGCAGGATGGCCCCCACCGTGTGTGAGGGCACGGCCATGAGCGGACTCACGTCATAGCCTCGGGGAAAGGAGGGGATGACGCTCAGCCATGGCACGCCTGCCTCGTTCGCGGCTTCCATGGCAAGAACGCCTCCCTGCGATGCGCCGGCCACGATCATGCCCGCAAGGTCCATGCCGCGCTTGCGCCGGCAGTCCTCCCAGTGCTGGCGGACTTCGGCGCGCGCCAGCTCCGCATCGTCCCAGCACCAGCTCTCGCTGTCATAGACCTGGGATGACTGGGGAACGATGAGGGTCCACCCCTCGTCGAGCAGCGGCTGCCAGTGGCGGGAGAACTCCGCCGCCGCATTGCCGCGGCCATGGATGATGAAAAGCGATCGCGGGTCCCAGGTGG
>JBEKVA010000377.1:0-4366 GCA_049514475.1 Spirochaetia bacterium | reverse complement strand
GAGGGTCTCCCTTTCGCAAAAGCCACTGGGGGTCTTCTTCCCGTGGTCCATGGGAGTGTCAGAGTTCCAGCACTGGAAACTGAGCTCGGGATGCACCTCCCTCAGCCGGGCCTGCCACGCGGGGTGGGACAGGAGAAACGCATCGACCTCGCGCACCTTGCCGATGATACCCCACGCCTGCCGGCTCATTCTTCGATTGTCGGACTTCATCCTTATCGCGCACGCCTCTTCGTAGCTTTCCGTAGCAAGACACGGCCTGATGGGCGCGGGGAAGACGCTGCTCGACCGCGGCCGGCCCAGGAGCTTCCGCGCATCGAGATCGCACTGCCGGGAGCCCGACGCGAGGAGCCCGATGGGGATGTCGATCATCACGAGGTGCGGCATCGGGGTGATGGCGATGAGGTCCGCGATGCTCGGGAGAATGAGCACGTCAAGGTCCCCGCGCGCGGAATCCTCAACGACGCAGACCCAGCCGCCCGGGCACCCGTCGATTCCTGCGAGAATGCTCAAGCGCGGGCAAGCGGCCATGCTGGGAACAAGGTCACTCGGCCGGCGGGGTGGTGCGCGCGCGCTCCCGCAGCAGGCGGCTGAAGGTCATCCGCGGGGCCAGCTCCTGCGGTCGTGCCTTGAGGGTGATCTTTTGACCCGTCGCGGGATTGATGCCCAGCCGTGCCTTGCGCGCGGCGCGCATCCTCAGCCGCAGCCGGCCCAGCTTTCCCAGCGGCACCTTCAGCCCCAGGAGCAGCCCTGACTCGAGCATGACGTGGTAATCCTCCAGGAGTTGCCGGGTCAGCTTCTGGCTCAGCTCGTTCTTGCGGGCAAGATAGGTAACAATGGACTTCATCGTCATCTGCTCGGGGAAATCGCGTCCCAGGGTTGTCACGCTGCGGTTGATACGCACAAACCCGTTGGTCAGAAAGATCGTGGCTTCCCGTATTCTCTTCTCCTGCTCCTCGGGCGGGACAGAGGCGTCGCAGGCGGCAATCTTCAGCAGGGCCGAGGTGGAGGCAATCGGCCCCCCGCGAAGCCGGGCAGGCTCTCCCAAGGAAAGGTCCGCGTCAAAGGTACCGCGCGGCGATTTGGCGAGGTGCGGTACATCAGTGCGCAGCTCGATGCTTGCGTACTCCATGGCACGGCTGCCCGTGCCGGCATGCCGGAGGCCCATGCTGAGAAGAGAGCCCGACCACGTCAGCAGGAGGGCTCCCCTGTCATCATCGACCGGGAGACGGTCCAGCTCCCGCATGTCCAGGGCCTTGATCTGGCCTTCGAACATGGCCTTCTTTTCGAACCACACCCGTGCCATTTCCTCCCGGGATTGCTCTGTCTCGGGCAGACCTGAGCTCCTGATGAGGCCGTCCAGGTGGCTCCTGATAGCGGGCGACAATTGGGACGAGTAGTGCGGCATGACTCCCTCCTTCACTGAAAAGATAATTCATTTTTCCGGCAATCTCAGACCCAGGAGAGCAGGGAGCTGCGGGGCTACCGGGCCGCGCGATCTCTTACGTCAATTGTCCAGCCGCACATTCTTTCGCTCAGATTCCAGAGCCTTTCCCCGTCCTCGCGGCTGCAGGAAGCATTCGAAGGGGGGACAACCTTGCGGTCCTTCCAGTAAAGGCCGCTTTTTCCGGCCGCCACGGGATCCATCGCCAGAAAGGCGATGGCGTCAGCCGACTCCTCGGGGCTTGCCGCCGTGCGCGTGCGCAGGCGCCATGCCAGGCGGGTGAGGAGGCTTGTGCCCTTCTTCCCGATCTCCGTCCGTACCAGGCCCGGGTCAGCCGCATAGACGATGATGCCCGACCCGGGGCCGAGCCGGCGCACAAGCTCGCGGCAGTACACGACCACCGCCAGCTTCGACTGGTCGTACGCGGTAAGCCCGAAATACCTCCGGCGAAGACCGATGTCGTTCCAGCGGAGTGCACCGGCGAAGTGAGAGCCCGAGCTCAAGCCGATCACGCGTGCTTCCCCCGCCTGGCGGAGCAGCGGCAAAAGCTTCCCCGTGAGGAGAAACGCTGCCAGGTAGTTCACGGCAAACTGCATCTCGATCCCGTCCACGCTTTCCTGGTAGCGGGAACGGAAGAGACCGGCATTGTTCACCAGGACGTGAACGGCGTCGCAGCGGGAAGAGATGCGTGCCGCCAGCTCCCTCGTCTCCCTCTGGGAGGAGAGGTCGGCGACCTCGAAGCAGACACGGCTGTTGCACGAGCGTTCCCTGATGGCTGCCTGCGCTGCCGCGCAGCGCTTCGTATCCCGGCCCACCCCGATAACGCGCGCCCCCGCCTTTGCAAGGGCAACGGCTGTCTCCAGCCCGATGCCCGAGCTGGCCCCCGTAACCACGCACGTTTTTTCTTCCATGGTGCCCATTTCCTTCACGTATGCCTCCGCTTGATTCGACGCGCATAACGAATGCCGCACTTCATGCGCGGCTGAATTTAATCATGTGATTGAAGGGGCACGCCCCTTTCCGCCGTCAGAAGATACGAAGGAGCTTCACACCACCATGGACAACGCGAG
The DNA here is from genome assembly GCA_049514475.1 of Spirochaetia bacterium. GTDB lineage: Bacteria > Spirochaetota > Spirochaetia > SZUA-6 > Fen-1364 > Fen-1364. Next base: position 1,855 of record JBEKVA010000377.1, on the reverse strand, counting down.
GTATGCAATGATCACGGGGGCAAGCGGCGGGCTGGGCGGGGCGTTCGCCCTCGAGGCGGCCCGCAGGGGATGGAACCTGGTCCTCGTGGACCTGCCGGACACCGGCCTGGAGGAGGTGGGGCGCCGGCTGTGCCGCTCCTACAGGGTGGAGGCCCGGTGTTTCACCCTGAACATAGCCGATGCGCATGCGCGGGAGAGCATTCGAGACTGGATCGATGAAAACGACATTGCCCTGGGCCTGCTGGTGAACAATGCGGGCTCCGGCTGCCACGCGAGCTTCTCCGCCGCCTCGCTGGGCACTCTCGCCGACATCGTCTCGGTGAATGTGCAGGCCACGATGCAGCTTACCCACCTGCTGCTTCCCGCGCTGCGCCGCCAGAAGCGCCCGGGGCGCCAGGAACGCCCGGGCATCATCAACGTGGCAAGCCTCGCGGCTTTCTATCCAATGCCTGCAATGGCCGTCTACGCGGCCTCGAAAAGCTTCATCCTGAGCTTCACCCTCGCACTGCGTGAGGAGCTTCAAGGGGAAGGAGTGCTGGTCAGCGCACTCTGCCCTGCCGGCATGCTGACCAACCGTGATACCGTCGAGCAGGTCCGGGCGCAGGGCTTTTTCGGCCGCATCACCACGTGGCGGCCCGAGGAGGTAGCCGTTGTCGCCTTTCGCCAGGCGGCACGCGGAAAGGCGGTGATAATACCTGGCCTTGTGAATCGCATCATCCGTTTCCTAGGCACCGGGGTTCCGCGCAGCCTCGTGGTACGATGCATCGGCAGGCGCTGGCGCGACGCGGAACTCGCTCTTCAGCCGCACGGGAGCGTCAGCCCGGTTGCTGTCTGACGCAGGCAAACACGATGGTTTCCCGCTGCGCGCCGGCCGGCTATACTCTCGTGATGGCTCTCCAGATTTTCGGCACAAGGAAATGCAGCATTACCAGGAAGGCCGAGCGCTTCTTCAAGGAGCGCGGCGTGCGCTACCAGTTCGTGGACCTCGCTGAGAAAGGCATCAGCGCCGGTGAGCTTCGCGCGGTCAGCCGCGCCGTCGGCCGTGACGCGCTGATCGACACCAAGGGCGCGCTGTTTCAAAAGAAGGGCCTTGCCTACATCGAATACGATCCCCAAGAGGAAGTGCTCAAGGACCCCCTTCTCCTGCGGACCCCCGTTGTTCGGGACGGAGCCAGGTCGGCCACCGGGTTTGATCCGAAGGCATGGGAGGCGCTGGCGGCAGGGGCGGCGGGCTCCTAAGTCACCCGCGACTGCCGGGCGCCTCCACCAAGCGCCGTCAAGCTTCTCAGATCTTCCTCCGCGGTCCCAGGAGAGCCTTTCCCAGGAGGCCTGCGGCCGACAGGTTCATGGGCCGGGCTTTCCTGCCGCCGATCCAGGTCTCCCGCACGGCTGCCCTGTGGATCTCAGTCACGGGCAAAGCAAACGGGTCTTCCTCCATCACGATGAAATCCGCCCGCTTGCCCAGGGCGAGAGATCCGCGTGCCCCTTCCTCCCCGGTAGACCACGCCGCGTTCCAGGTGTAGGTCCGCAGGGCCTGGTACATGCTCAGGCGTTCCGCGGGAAGCGGGTACTGCACCATTCCCTGCATCTGAAGCCAGGGGCTCAGCGGTCCGGCGGGGCAGTCCGAGGAGCCGACAATCATCCCGCCGGCCTCCGCGATTCTCCTCAGCGGAATCTGCCGCGCATACTGCGTCGGTGAGAGCTGGCGTCGGTAGCAAGAGACGAACTTATCGTCCAGCCAGGTGAATCCCGGCTGGGCCGCCAGGGAGAGCCCCAGGCGCAGCGCCCGTTCCACCTGGTCTTGGGTCGGAAGCTCGAAGTGGTCAATGCGATGCCGCCGCGCGGTGAAAAGCTC
>JBEKVA010000376.1:0-4368 GCA_049514475.1 Spirochaetia bacterium | reverse complement strand
CTCTATCGCCTCGATCTCCTCGTTCCTGGGCCACCCCGCGCGCGGGGCATACGCGGCGAGCAAGGGCGGGCTGATCCAGCTCACCCGGGTCATGGCCACCGAGTGGGCACCGCACCACGTCACCGTGAATGCCATTTCACCCTCGGCCGTGGACACCCCATTCATCGACGGGCTGAAGAAGGATCGCAAGAAGCTGGATCGGGAGATCGAGCGCATCCCGATGGGCCGCATTGCAACACCCGATGACGTGGTCGGGGCCGCGGTGCTCCTGGCCTCCTCCGCGTCGGACTTCATCACGGGTCAGAACCTGTTCATCGACGGCGGACGGACCGTCGACTAGGGAGCTTGCCATGAACGATTTCAAGTGCGTCGTCCCGAAGATTCTCTTCGGAGCAGGGCGGCGCAAGGAGCTGGGAGAGACGGCAAAGGTGCTGGGCCGCAAGGCCTTCCTGGCCCTCGACCCCTACCTGGAACGCTCGGGCCTCGGGGCCGAGATCGAAAAGCTGCTCCGCGATGCGGGCCTCGGGGTTCTCACCTACACCCGCATCGACCCGGACCCTGACTGCTTTGCCGCCGACGAGGCGGGGGCCATGGCGCGGAAGGAAGGCTGCGACCTCGTCGTAGCCGTGGGCGGAGGCAGCGTCATTGACTTCGGAAAAGGGGTGGCCGTCGTGGCAGGCAACCTGGGCACTGCCTGGCAATACACGCGCCGCAAGGACCACACCCCGCTCGTGCCGGGTCCCGGGACCCTGCCCATCGTGGCCCTCCCGACCACGGCGGGCACCGGCTCGGAGATGACGCACTACGCCGTGTTCAGCAATGAGAAGCTGCGGGAGAAGAGCACGATCGTCAGCGAATACCTCATCCCCCGGGCGGCCCTGGTCGATCCCGAGCTGACGTATTCCTGTCCGCCGCGGCTCACGGCACTGACGGGTGTCGATGTCCTGGCCCATGCCATCGAGGCCTACATCAATACCGTCTCTACGCCATTCGCCCGCATGGTCTCCCTCGAGGCGATACGGCTGGTCGGCGCCTGGCTGCCCCGCGCTGTGGCGGACGGCAAGGATGTCGAGGCGCGCACCCAGATGGCCTGGGCGAGCGCGCTGGGCGGCATCGCGATTGCCCACGCCAACCCGACTTTGCCGCACGCGCTGGGACAGGCGGCAGGCGGGTTCCTCCACGCGCCGCACGGCGCCAGCATCGCCGCCTGCCTTGTCCCTGTCATGAAAATCAGCCACGAGACGGCGCCCCAGGCTTTTGCCGACATTGCGGCGGCCCTCGACCCTTCGTGCGCCGGCCTGCCGCTCGCGGCGCGGGCCGCCCGCTCGGCCGCCCTTGCCGACGCGCTGCTGGAAAAGATCGGCGCGCGCGTGACACTCGGGGAGCTGGGGCTCCGCGAGCAGGACATCGAGAGGGTGACGCAGATCGCGATGACCGGTTACTTCACCGGCATCAGCCTGCACCCGCGCGTCGTGGAAAAAGAAGAGATCATGCGGATATACAGGTCCTGCCTGTAAGGAGTGGGGGAACAGATGCGGAACAGGATCGTCGAGGTCAACATGGGCGACCTGGGTGTCCAGGAGCGGGAAACCCCGGAGCACCTGCGCCTGCTGGGCGGGCGCGGCCTGACCTCGACGCTGGTCCTGGCCGAGGTCGATCCCCTTTGCCACCCCCTGTCACCCGCGAACGTGCTCGTCATTGCCCCCGGACTGCTGGCGGGCACCGGGCTGTCCAGCGCCAACCGCCTTTCGGCGGGAGCAAAGAGTCCGCTGACCGGCGGCATCAAGGAGTCCAACAGCGGCGGCACGGCCGCATTCAAGCTGGCCCGTCTCGGCGTCAAGGCTTTGATGATCAAGGGAAGCGCGTCGGCAGGAAAGCTGCTCGGCATCCGCGTGAGCCGCGACGGGATCACCTTCGAGGACCTCGCCTTCACCGCCGGCATGGGCATCTACCCGGCGGCCGAAGAGCTGCGGAAGCGCTTCGGCACCCGCATCGGGCTCATCCTTGGGGGGCCGGCAGGGGAGATGCGCATGAGCACCGCCTGCCTGAGCGTCACCGATCCCGAGGGAGAACCCTGCCGGAACCTTGGAAGGGGCGGCCTGGGCGCGGTGGCAGGCTCCAAGGGGTTGAAGGCCATTATCATCGACGACGCAGGCGGGGAGATGCAGCCTTATGACACGGCCGCGACAAAAGAGCTGATGAAGCGCTTTGCGGACCTGCTGAAGGCGCACCCTGTCACCGGGGAGAAGTTTCCCAAGTACGGCACGGCCATGACCCTGGCGGGCGTCAACGCGCTCGGAGGCCTGCCGACCCGCAACTTCAGCGCCGGTACCTTCGAGAAGGCCGAATCCCTGAGCGGGGAAACCCTCTACCAGACAATTTCAAGCCGCGGAGGGGAGTTCGCTCACAACTGCATGCCCGGCTGCGTCATACGCTGCTCCAACAAGTACGTTGACGCCCAGGGCCGGCCCGTGGTGGGCTCCGTGGACTTCGAGACCATCGGCCTCCTGGGCGCCAATCTCGGCCTGTCTGAGCTGGACCAGGTCGCCGAGCTGAACAAGCTCTGCAACGACATCGGCGTGGACACCATGGAGACGGGGGTTGCCCTGGGTGTGCTCGGCGAGGCAGGGGTCTTCCAATTCGGGGATTTCCCGCACGTGCGGGCCCTTGTCCAGGAGATAGGGCAGGGCACGCCGATGGGCAGGCTCATCGGCAGCGGCTCGGTGGCATGCGGCCGGGCATACGGCATGACACGTGTGCCAGCGGTCAAGGGCCAGGGCATGGCTGCCTACGATCCGCGCGCCGTGAAGGGAATGGGACTGACCTACGCCATGTCACCCATGGGCGCCGACCACACGGCAGGGAACGCCATCACGCTGGCGGTGAACCACATGGATCCGGCGGTACAGCTTGACCCGGTGCGGGATCTGCACCTGAAGTACACGGTCATGGATGCCATCGGCATGTGCATTTTCACCGGCCGGGTCTCCCTTGCCGAAACGGAGCTGATCGAAGAGGCCGTGTACGCCATCACCGGGTGGAAGACGACCTTTACCGAGCTGCTGGACATGGGCAAGGAGATCCTGCGCCGGGAGCGCGAGTTCAATCGCCGGGCGGGCTTCACCGCGGCGCATGACCGGCTGCCTGAGTTCATGCTCACGGAGCCGCTGCCGCCCAACAAGGGCATCTTCGACATACCGCTCGCCGACCTGGACCGCTTCTACGATTTCGAGCAGGAGAAGGCAGTTCCATAATCCGGCCGTCCATGAGAGGATGGCAATCATGGACAGTCCGTTCGGCCCCAGGCGCGCACTCTATTCGCAGGTGCAGGCGGGAGGGGGGAGCGCCCCCCTCACCGGGCAGCAGAAGCTGGACCTCGAGCACCTGGATAGGATCTACCGTTCCCTGTGCGCAATGCTCTACAACTACACCCCGACCTCGGGCCACCCGGGAGGCTCGATCTCATCGGGGCGCATCGTCGAGAGCCTCCTCTTCAACTGCATGGACTATGACCTCGCGCAGCCTCTGCGCGAGGATGCCGATATCATCTGCTACGCGGCCGGCCACAAGGCCCTCGGCCTGTACGCCCTCTGGGCGCTGCGCACCGAGGCCGCGCGCATCGCGGTACCAACCCTGCTTCCGGGAGAGGAGCGGCTGCAGCTTCGCCTGGAAGACCTGCTGGGCTTCCGCAGGAATCGCCGCACTCCCGGTCCCCTGTTCAGGAAATTCCATGCAAAGCCTCTCGACGGCCACCCGACCCCTGCCACCCCGTTTGTCAGGGTAGCGACCGGGGCTTCCGGCACGGGCCTGGGCAGTGCGGTGGGTCTTGCGATTGCCGCGCTGGATCGCTACGGGGAGAACGCGCCCCGGGTCCACGTGATCGAAGGGGAGGGCGGTCTGACTCCCGGCAGGGCCTCCGAGGCGCTTGCCGCGGCCGGCACCTCCTCCGTGGGCAATCTCGTGCTGCACGTGGACTGGAACCAGGCCTCCATCGACTCCAACAACGTCTGCCGCGATGGCGAGACTCCCGGCGACTACGTGCAGTGGGACCCGCGCGAGCTGGCGTACCTTAATGACTGGAACGTGATCTGGGTCCCCGACGGGGAGGACTTCGGGGCAATTGCCGAGGCCCAGCAGAGGGCGCTCGCGGAACGCAACGGCCAGCCCACCGCCATCGTGTACCGGACGGTGAAAGGCCGCGGCTACGGGATCGAGGGCCGGGCCTCCCACGGCGCCGGCCACGCCCTGTGCGCAGAGGGGTTCTACGAGGCAGCACAACATCTGTTCGACGGAAAGGCCGTTCCCCTGCCCCGCTGCGAGGCGGCCAACAGGAGGTGCGCCGAGGGAACCGAGTCGTCGGTGTTGGAA
>JBEKVA010000375.1:0-4387 GCA_049514475.1 Spirochaetia bacterium | reverse complement strand
CGGCTTCTCTGCAGGGCCATCCTGGAGCGCAGCGGCTACTCGGTGCTGGAGGCGAGCAACGGGGAGGAGGCACTCGCGGCCGTTACCCACCGGCAGTGCGCCGTGCGGCTCGTGCTCACCGACGTCGTCATGCCGCGTATGAGCGGCCCCGAGCTCGGCGCGGCGGTCAAGGCGAGCTGCCCGGACATCCGGATTCTCTACATGTCAGGCCATGCCGACAAATCGCTGGTGCACCACGGGATGCTGGACCCGGGCGTCGACCTGATCGAAAAGCCGTTCGAGTCAGAGGTGCTGCTGAAGCGCGTTCGCGAAGTCCTGGACAGGCAGGAACCCTAGGCCCGCCCCATGATGGCGGAGACGATGTAGTACTCCAGCTCCTCGTAGTCGCGCGCGGCGCGCAGGTCCGCGATCTTCTTCCTGTCGACCTTCTTCACCACCGCCAGCAGGTCGTTGAAGATCTTCACGCTGTTGGTGAGGTGGGCGGTCGCCGCGCCGTCCTTCTGCGTGCGCAGCGCCTTCACGTCAAGGCCCACGAACTCGCCGTTGGCACCGTAATCATTCTCGTAGAGCACGAAGACCTGGTCGAAGGCGCGCTTGAGGTTCACGGCGCCGAAGGCCCTGTCCTCGTCGAACTTCAGTCCGTTCTGATCGTTGAGGTGCACGCTCCACAACTTCTTGTGGAACAGGGAGAAGGCCATCTCGATGGCCGGGTCCAGTCCCGCCAGGAGCGCGTGGGCGCTCTCGATGAGCACACCGACCCGCGAGGGGTCGGTCGTGAGGTATGCAAGGGAAAGAAAATGGCCCGTGGTCGGGAGGTAGGCGTGGTCCATGGGCTCGTTGGGCTTCATCTCCCCCAGCACGCGGAGGGCCTTGTCGTAGTCCAGCAGGGAGTTCACCGCCTCCACGAACCTCTCGGAGGAGGCGCGGTGGTCCTTGGATTCGTTGACGTACACCCCTTCGCGCGCCGGCCACAACACGACGTTCTTCGTGCCGACGGCATTCGCGATGTCCACCGCCTTGCGGCTGCGCTCCATGGCATACGCGCGGACCTTCGGATCGTTGGCCGTGTAGCCCCCGTCGATGGTCATGGGGTGCTCCCACAGCCGCGGGGCGACGAACTCCGCCACCAGGCCCTCGCCGTCGAGCACCTTCTTCATCTCCGCCGCCTCCCGGGCAATCTGCGCGGGGGCCGCCTCGAGATTCTCCACCACGTCATCGTCGTGGAACTGCACGCCGCTGAAGCCCAGCTTTCTCACCATGGCGATCTTCTTCATCCGGGCGATGGGCGCACGCACCGGGGGACCGAATACGTCGGCCCCTTCGTGGATGTTCCACGGGCCGAAGGAGAACCTGAATGCCGCTTTGCCTGCCATGAAGGGAATATAGGGTGCCGTCCTGGGGGTGTCAACGAAGAAAGCGCTTGACCCTGGACGGCTGTCCGACGACACTTTCTGCATGACGGTACTCGCGATTTCGGCTCATCCCGATGACATCGAGTTCACGATGGCGGGGACCCTGCTGCTCCTGAAAAAGGCGGGGTGCGACATCCACCTCATCAATATCGCCAACGGGTGCTACGGGAGCATGACGCTGCCCCCCCAGGAAATCGCCGCCGTGCGCTGGCAGGAAGCCCTCGCCTCGGCGCGCCTCCTGGGTGCCGTGATGCACGAACCTCTGGTGGATGACCTGGACATCTTCTATACCCCCGAGCTGGTCCGGCGGCTGACCGCCGTGGTCCGGGCGGTGAAGCCCGACCTGGTTCTGACCCTCTCCCTTGAGGACTACATGGAGGACCACATGAACGCGGCCCGCCTGGCGGTGACCGCCACCTTCCTCCGCGGGGTGCCCAGCTACCGCTCCATGCCTGACGCGACGCCGGTTCTCGAGGATGCGATGGTGTACCATGGCACCCCGATCAGCCTCACCGACATGATGCGCCGCCCCATTGTGCCGGAGGTCTACGTTGATGTCACTTCGGTGATCGGGGAAAAGGAAAAGATGCTCGCCTGCCACGTCAGCCAGAAAGAATGGCTTGATGCCACGCAGGGATTCGACTCCTACCTGGCCACGATGCGGGAGATGGCGGAGAAGGTTGCGGCTCTGAGCGGGAAAGGCTTCCGCTACGCGGAGGGCTGGCGGCGCCACGAGCACGCCGGGTACACGCAGAGGGACGGCAATCCGCTGGGCGACATCCTGCCGGGGCTCTGCGTGTCGGCGGGGAGCTGAACGGGCCACCCGTCAGCCCCCCGCGACCTCGGATCTCAGCCCCTGCCGTTTCCCACTGCCGGGGCGAGCTCTCCCTCCTCTTCATCGCCGCCGTTGGCGCCGCCCTCGGCGGCGTACTTCTCCTCCATCTTCTGGACGCGCTTGCGCTCGAAGAGGTAGAAGGCCGCGGGAACCAGGAAGAAGGTGAGGACAGCCGAAAGGAGGATTCCTCCCAGCATGACAATCCCCATCCCCCGTCCAAACTCGGAGCCCTCACCCTTTCCCAGGATCAGCGGGAAGCTGATGACGAGGACCGTCACCGTGGTCATGATGATCGGGCGGAACCGCAGCCGCGCGGACTCGGTCAGCGCCTGGACGAACGGCATCTTGCCGATGCGCTGCACGACGAAATCGAGGTACAGGATGGCGTTTTTCGCGGAAAGACCGATGAGCATCAGCATGCCCAGCACCCCGAAGATGTCCAGGTTGCCCCCGCCCAGGAAATAATTGAAAACGAGGGCCCCGATCAGCGCGAGGGGCACCGGAAGGAGCAGGTAGACCGGGTAGCGCCACGAGTTGAACTGCGCCGCCATGACAAGGTAGGCGAGGAAGAACGCCAGGAGGAAGGTGAGTGGGCCGGTCACCAGAAGCTGCCGGGCAAGCGCCACCTGGTTGAACCGGTTGTTCGTCGTGATGGACAGCCCCCCGTCCAGCAATCCCGCTTTTTGCAGGTCCGCCGTGACCTTGTTCATGACAGTGAGTGCTGGCGGGGCGTCCGGGGTCATGGTGATGGTCAAGTTCCCCGTGTACTGGCGATTGTATCGGGTGAGGAGTGTCGGGGCCTGATTGATGACGAATGTTCCGAGCTGTCCCATCTGGATGGTCGTCTGCAGCAGCGGGGAATACAGGGGAAGGTTGACCAGCGACTGCGCGCCTGAAAGCGTTGTCGGGTCGGCCTGCACCTGGATGGGGTAGCTCAAGCCACCGGTCACCACGGTGGATGCCTGGACGCCGGAGGCGTACGTCTGCAGGTCGTTGGCGATGGTTGCAGGACTGATGCCCGTCCCCGTCATCTGCGAGGTGTTCGGAATGAAGTCGCTTTCCATCGAAGTATCCGAGAGACTGGAGTATACGTCGGAGATCCAGGGGTTCTTCGCGAGCTCCTGCAGGATCCGATTGTTGCGGCTGGTGAGAACGTCGAAATCCGGGCCGGTCACGCTCAGGGGGAGGGTCGACCCGCTCCCCCCGAACCCACCGCCCGCGCTGACGATAAGCTGCGAGGACGGCTGGTCGCGGAAAAACGTCATCATGGCTTTCCGATACCGTGGGATCAACGCGAAAACATTGCCGCGTTTTTCAATAGGAACGAGCTGAACGATGATGGACGCCGTGTTATTGCCCGAAAAAATCCCGCTGAGCCCGTTGGGACTGCTGCCGATGACCGACTGCACCGTCTGCACTTCCGGCTGCTGGGCAAGGAATGACTCGATCTTACCCACGTTGTCGTTGGTCACTTCCAGGGGCGTGCTGGGGGAGTTGCGGACGTATATCTGCATGACCCCTGCATCCGTGTTCGGGACGAAGTTGAACTGAATGTGCGGCGCAAGAAGAACGGCGAGCACGATGAGAACGCCGGCAGTCCCCGAAAGCACCCAGATGCTTGCGCGCAGCATGGCCTTCAGTGACCCGGCGTAACGGTCGCGGACCCAGGCCAGCCCCCTTTCCGTCCAGCCGTGCAGAAGCGACGTCAGGGCCTGGAGGAAAGATAGGGCGATGCGGCCGAAGTAATAGATCAGGCCGAGCGCGATCGGATATGCCACAAGCGCGACAAGAAAGAGGGGGTTGTGAGTGAAAACCAGGATCAGGACGGCAGCGATGATCCCGACGACGATCCCCAGCGTTTTCCGCCAGCTCTTCAGGCCCCAACGGATGGCTTGGGGCAAGAGGATCCAGCTTCGCGCGAAGTCGCCCCACGTCAGGGCCTTCAATTCGGGGGTATACGCCAGACGAACGGTGAGGAAGAGCACGGCTTCCAGGAGCGAGAAGGCGACGGCCGCGGCCATGCCCAGGGAGAACTGCTTGACGTAAGATCCGATGAAGCCTCCGATGAAGCTCACCGGCAGAAGCACGGAGAGCAGGGACAGCGTGGCGGCGACCACGGCGCTGAACACCTCGCTGGCGC
>JBEKVA010000374.1:0-4414 GCA_049514475.1 Spirochaetia bacterium | reverse complement strand
CAGCTAGGAGAATCGCATATCGTTGCCTTCGGCCAAACCCGGCACCGACGACCCTAATCCGATCCTTGCTCGGTCTCCGCCACCTGCGCTGGCAGGGACGCGTCAGCGGGAAATGCTGGGCGGGGGGTGCCGCTCTTGACCACAGGGCGCCTCCCGTGGCACACAGAAGCCAATGCGCCGACCTTTTTTGCTTCTCATTCTCCTGCTCGCCGCTACGGGTCTCCTTTCTGCGCAGAGCACGCAGCCGATCGTCAGGGTCCCGCATCTGCCTCCCATTCCCCGCGACGGGCAGGGGACCAGCACGGCCGTCACCCCCATTCTCATCTACCATTCCATACGGCCGTACATCGACTCGGACAGCCCCTCTGTCCGCCGTTACATTGCCACCCCCGACACGCTGGAGAAGGAGCTCGCGTACCTGAAAGACAACGGGTACACCTCGGTCACCTTCGACGACCTTGCCAACCGGCTCACGAAGGGCACGGCGCTGCCGGCGAAGCCTTTCATCATCTCCTTCGACGACAACTGGCAGAGCCAGTACGTCTACGCCGTGCCGCTGCTGAAGAAGTACGGCTTCACCGCCACGTTCTACATCTGGGTGGTGGTCGTGGGCATGAAGAACCACATGACATGGGACGAGGTGCGGGAGATTTCCGCGGCGGGCATGCAGATCGGCTGTCACACCTGGACGCACCCGTTCCTGACCCGGGTGAAAGACGACCAGGCGCTGAAGAAAGAGATCCTCGGCGCCAAGCAGAGAATAGAGGCGGAGATCGGAAAGCCGGTGACCAGCATCGCCTACCCTTTCGGCCAGTATGACCAGCGCGTGGTCGATGCCGTGAAGGAGGCGGGCTTCACCAGCGCCCGCAGCACCTGGCCCGGCGTGGTGCACAGCACCGAGGGACTCTTCAGCCTCACCGGGCTCATCCGCACCGAGTCGACGGCAAGCCTCGTGGATGCGATGGCCGGCTACCTGGCCCAGGCGACACCCTCGGTGGACGGCGCCGCGGGGGCCATCCTCGGGCTGGAGCCCGGAGATGGGACCGCCCCGTCTCCTGCTACGCCCTGAGGGGCACCAGGAGAAGGGGCACGCTGGCGCGGGAGACCACGCGCGCCGCAACGCTGCCCGCCCAGAACGCATCCGTTCCCGCCCGCCCGTGCGTGCTCATGACCACCAGCGCCGCTGAAAGCTTCCTCGCTACCCTGACGATGGCCCGTGCCGGGTCCCCCCGCGAGGCCTCGCATCCCGCCTGCACCCCGGCGCGCGCCAGCTCAGCCGCACGCGCCGCCAGGTAGTCGCGGGCTCCAGCGCTGTCCATGTCCAGCTTGATCCGCGTTGCCCCGGGGAGGAACATCCCGGCCGCGGCCTGGGAACCTGCCAGCTCCCCGAGGGTGGGGGTGACCATGAGCAGGTGCAGCCGGCAGGAGAATGCCGCGGCAAGCTCCGCGGCCAGGGGCAGGCCTTTTTCGTGCGCGGGGTCCCCGTCCAGGGGGGCGAGGATCGTGTGCCACACGCCCGTTGCCGTTGACGGCCTGTCGGCCGCCGCCGCTTCCTCCGAGGGCCGCACCAGCAGGACGGGGGTCGCCCCCAGCGCAATGACCTGCTGGGCAATGGCGCCGAAGATCAGCCGGCGCGCTCCGCCCCTGCCGTGCGTGCTCATCACGACAAGGTCGGGTGCCATCTCAGCGGTGTGCTGCGTGATGCTTGCCGCCACATCGCTCACCTCTGCCGTGTGCACGTGCGTGTCCACCCGCAGGCCGGCCAGCAGGGGCCGGACCGCCACTTCCGCCAGGTAGGCTGCTGCCTCCCCGGCGCCCACCAGGTGGCGCTCGCTGTGCACTTCGGAGGGCGCGTTCTTCTCTATGACGTGCACCAGGGTGAGGGAGGCGCCGGTGCGCGCCGCCAGCCCCGCGGCGGCGGGGAGCGCCGACTCCGACATGCGTGAGCCGTCTAGGGGAACAAGGAGGTGCTGGAACATTGCATCACCCTCCACGGAAGGTCTGATAAAGAAGATACACATTCAGGACGATGACCAGGAGCGCCGTCAGACTCGCGGCGATGGTGGTCAGGCGTCGGTTCACGAGGACGCCCATGATGTCCTTTCTCCGTGTGAACATGACCAGGGGAATGATGGCAAAGGGCAGGCCGAAGCTGAGCACCACCTGGCTCACTACCAGGGTGCGCGTGGGGTCGAGCCCGAGGGCGATGACCACCATGGAAGGCACCATCGTGGCGAGTCTGCGGATCCACGACGGGATGCCCCGCCGCAGGAATCCCTGCATGATCACCTGGCCCGCCATGGTGCCCACCGAGGCAGAGGAGAGCCCCGAGGCGAGCAGGGAGACGGCGAACACCCAGCTTGCCGCCCTGCCCAGCAGCGGTTCCAGGGTCTTATGCGCCTCCTCGATGGTGCCGACGCTTGTCATCCCGTGGGCGTGGAATGTGGTGGCCGACATGATGAGCATTGCCGCGTTTATCAGGCCCGCCACCCCGAGTGCTATGACGACATCGGCTACCTCGAAGCGGAAAAGACGGCGCAGCTTGGCGGGCTCCCGCACCACGATGCGGCTCTGCGTGAGGGAGGAGTGCAGGAAGATGGCGTGCGGCATCACGGTTGCCCCGAGGATACCCGCTGCCAGCAGGATGCTCTGGCTGCCGGAGAACTGGGGCACCACCGAATGGACCAGTACCTGGCCCAGCGGCGGCTGCGCGAGGATCATCTCCACCAGGTAGCTGACGGCGATCACGCTGACCATCGCGGTGATCACCGCCTCCAGCGGCCGGAAGCCGAAACGCTCGAGGCTGAGAATGGCGAATGTCGCGATGGCGGTAAGGATGCCGGCGATCCACAGCGGGACGCCCAGCAGCAGGTAGAACCCGAGGGCCGCGCCGAGGAACTCGGCCAGGTCGGTGGCCATGGCCACGATCTCCGCGAGGATCCACATGAACAGCACAAACGGCCTTCGGAACTGGTCGCGGCAGTGCTCGGCCAGGTTCTTTCCCGAGGCAATGCCCAGCTTGGCCGAGAGGGTCTGCAGCAGCATCGCGATGAGATTCGAGGCCGTGATCACCCACAGGAGCATGAAGCCGAATTGGGCCCCGCCCTGGATATTGGTGGCGAAATTGCCCGGGTCCATGTAGGCGACACTGGCGATGACGGCAGGCCCGAGGAACGGCAGCAGCCGGCGCATGGCCCCCTTCTTCGTGGTGCCAGAAAGCACATCCTGCGCGCTCTTCTCGGTCCCGGACAGCTCAGCCCTTTTTGCCATGATTTATTTCCCCTGGGACAGGTGCGCCTCCAGGCGCTCGATGCACTTCGCGAACCCCAGCAGCGCTATGAAGCTGCCGATCCGGGGACCCTGGTTCTGGCCGAGGAAGACGCGGTACACGGTGCGAAACCAGTCCTTCATCTTTATCTCCCTGTCCTTCGCAACCTGGAACACGGCGGTCTGCATGGCCTCGGCATCCGGCTCCTCCCCGGCCGCTGCGCGCTTGGCAAGCTCGTCGCGCAGCACGGCCAGCGCCGCGTCCAGCTCGTGGTCGGCCTTCTCCACGGTGCGCGCCGGCAGCAGCACTTCGCGGTAGTAGGCAAGCGCGTCTTCTATCAGCGCCTCGTAGTAGGCAACGTTGTCGGCTATGGCCGGCTGGTATTTCAAAAGGTAATCCCTGACGATGCGCGGGTCATCCTGGTTCAGCGCCAGGATCAGCTCGCAGACCAGCGAATAGGTCACGATCTTCTGATCGGCAATCTTTCCCGCGTGCGCTCCCTTGGACAGGCGCGTTATGAAAGGGACAGGAGAGTCCTCCGCCCCGTCGTACTGCGCCACCAGCTCCAGGTAAGCATCCACGATCTCGGGCAGGATGGCCAAGCCGATCTTTTTGGCCTGCTGCGGCTTCATGTACATGATGTATAGCAGTGAATCCACCGGCGCGAAGCGCAGCCACTGCTCCAGGGAGATGCCGTTGCCAAGCTTCTTGGAGATCTTCTTGCCCTTCTCGTCGAGGAACAGCTCGTACTTGAAAAGCTCAGGCGGCTCCCCGCCGAGCACCTTTACAATCTTCGAGGAGAGGCGCGCCGACTCCAACAGGTCCTCGCCGTGCATCTCGTAGTCGATGCCCAGCGAGTACCACCGCAGGGCCCAGTCCACTTTCCAGCCTACCTTGCACCCGCCGCCGAGGATGCTCGCCACCCCTTGGTGGCCGCAGGAGGAGTACTTGCCCGCAAGGGGCGCATCGCAGGTATAGGAGACGGTGAGCGCCGTGGTGTCCACGGCGGTGACCCGCGTGGAATAGACCCTGCCGCAGTTGGCGCAGATGGGGAAGAAGGGGCTCCACGCTGCCCGCTTCTCTTCGGCGATGGTTGCCTTGAAAAGCGCGCTCACCTCGTCGTAGTGCTCCACGATCCTGCGCAGC
>JBEKVA010000373.1:0-4425 GCA_049514475.1 Spirochaetia bacterium | reverse complement strand
AGGGTGAAAGAGACCGTCATGGACAAGGTCAGCCCCTGGGAGCCGACCCACGCGGGAACCTTCGGGTCGGCCCTGGAAAGCAGCCTGCGGTCAGTACCTGCCTCCTCGAAGACCACCCGGTAGCTGCCCCCGCCGGGCCCGCCGGCGCCTGCCCCGGTGCCGGTCCCTCCGCTGCCCGAGCCTCCCGTGCCGCTGCCGCCGGTCCCGCTCCCTGTGCCGCTTCCGGAGCCGGCTCGTGCCGCTGCCCCTCCCCCTGTGCCGCCCGCGCCTCCCGCGCCGGCGGCAAGGGACTTGTCGAGCTGCGCCAGGTCGAGTGTTCCCCCGCTTCCCTTGCCCGGCTGTCCCGTCGCAACCCCCTGCCCGCTGCGCTGCGGGGAGCCGGTGGCGGAAGAAGCGGAGCTTCCTCCTTTGCCGCTGGGACCGACGGTCGCATCAGGCTGCGGGTACGGGCTGGGGGCAATCGGCAGGCTTTGGGCCACGCCTGTTTTCCCCCCGGCCTCCTGGAACGAGGGACCGCGATTCAGGGGAGCAGCCTCCGCGGGGCTTCCCTTCGGCACCGGGATGACAAAATCTCCGCCCGCACCTGATGCGGGGCCCGCCGCATTCGCGGCGGGAGCCTTTGCCGCCCTGGCCGTTGCCGCGCCAGGGAGAGTCGCCGAAGGAGGAGCGGCAGAGGGGGCAGGCGCCGGGCCTCCGCCCGGCCCCTCCTCGATGCCCGCCGGCGCCATGCCTGGCTGCAGCTCGATGGTCACCGGTGTCGGGACCTGCTGCACGCCGAAGCTCGCGAAAAGCGAGATGAGAAGGATGACGGCAACGTGCGCCGCAAGCGCAATGAGGATGCTCCTCAGCGTGCGTTTTCTTTCCGCCGTCGAAGGTCCGATGATCGTGTCACTCACAGCGTCACACTCAGCGACCCCAGCACCCGGAAGCCCGGGGTCACGTAGGGCGGTATGTCCCAGCGGGAGCCGCCGATGAATGGCCAGAGAAGGTCCTCCGCATCGAGGTGGAGCTTCACGGCATCGCTTATCTTCCAGAAACCCGACAGGCCCAGGAGCGGCTGCTGGATCTCTCCCGACACCGTTGGGGCGAAGAGCAGCGACACGCTGCCCCCAAACCTGCCGGACGGCTCCAGGCCGACCAGCTCTCCCTTCAGGCTGTCCAGCGGCACGTAGAACGGGCGGTCGAGGTACTGGTGCGTCCAGCCCCCGGAGAGGGAAAACGACGGGGAGATGACCCACCGCAGCCCCGCATCCGTGGAGAACTCCCGGCCGGCCTGGGAACCCATGGGAAAGAGACCCGTTGCCGGGTCTTCGATAATCGAACCGACGGGCATCGCTTCGTGCGCCATGAACGACGCCTTCACGGAGGCCGCCAGGTCAGTAGTGAAGTTCAGCTGCACCGTGGTGTCTCCGAACCAGCCCCTGTCGTCGGGGATGCCGGTGGGAAGAATGAGCGGGTGCACGACAAGCTGATCGTGCATGTCGTACGGCGTGACACGATACCCGCCGGAGACTGACAGGGTAAGGAGCTGGATGGGCGTGCCGGTGAGTGAAAGGGAGAAGGGAACAAGGCTGAGACCCGCGCTGTTCCCGAACCACCCGACCGAACCCTCCACGAGAAACGTGGCGGGAAGGTCGAGACTGAAGCTGCCCGAGCCCAGGAACCTGTGAAGCTGCCCGCCGAATCCCGCGGGGTCCGAGCGGAAGGTGTAGCGTGTCAGGAGGCCCAGCTTCAGGGCGCCGAAGTGCGCGTCCGCTGAAAATGAGGGCGATACGCGCACCCCGTCCCTCTCCAGCGGTGTAACCCCCTGCAGGATAAGGGTGTCATCCCCCGCGTCGGCTCCCCCCCTCAGCGTGAGCCAGTCCGCCGGGGAGCCTGAGAAGAAAGCGGAGGAGAAGAGGCTGCGGCCAAGGCGTGCCGTGTAGGAGGGAAGAGCCTGCCCCTGCAAGCCCGTCTCGTTTTCCAGGAAGCTGCCCTTCAGCACGGTGTCCACCGCGCCCATGCGGAAGCTCAGGCTTCCGTCAAGGTCGTCGTTGCGCAGGTTGAAACCGGACCCTGCCGGCTTGCCGGAGAAGCCGTCGAGTGTTTCGTGATTGAAGAGCAGGGCGAGACGCGGGTCCTGCCCGAGTGTCTTCAGGGAGATGTTCGCCACCAGCCTGTTGTCATTGCCGGCGCCGAGGGTGACCTCCGAGGTGAGGCCCCGGTCCTTCGGTGGACCCGCCACGGCCTCCGTCTGCACCGCGGCAGCGGGGATGGTCGGCTCCCCGATGGGAAGGTCCCCCTCGCTCATGACGGGGATCCTCGTCACCGGCGGCAGAAGGTCCTCGGGCGGGGGAAGCTGCGCCCGCACCTGCTCGACGCTGAGGTCCTCAATCGACAGGATCACGCGCGGCAGGATCATGTCCGGCTCCCCCGGCGCCACCGTCGAGGCAGCCGCCGGGCTCTGCTCCTGCGCGGCAAGGCCCAGCGCGGCCAGGGGAAGCAGCAGGGCCACGGCAAGAATCCTTGTCGTCACGGGGTGCCTCCCTGCAGCAGCCTGGCTTTCGCGGTCCACTCCGAGTCGGGGAACCCCGCCTGGAGTCTCTTCACCAGGGCAGTCACCTCATCCGGGCGATTGGCCAGGTGCATCATCTCCGCGGCCCGGTAGATGGCAGCCGCGGCAATTTTCGGATCGACCCTGGGGATCAGCGCCGCCGCGAGGAACTGGCGCGCCGCCTCCATCATGTCGGCCTTGCGGTAGAAGTACTCCCCGACGAGCACCTGCGCCTGCGGCGCGGCCGACGGGTTGCCCTCCTTGATGACGGGCAGGAGCAACTTGTAGCCGGTGTCCGCCTGCTGGTCACCGCCGTAGATGTACAGGCGGGCCAGATCGATGGTTGCCTGTCGCTTCCTATCACCGCTCTCCCGGGCGATGATGGCGGTAAGCTGGGCCTCCCTGTCGCTCTCCCCGCTGGACAGGGCCCGGATCTCGGCGATGCGGAGATCCGCCCGCGCGGCGCGCGCCTCATCCGGGTACTCCGAGGAAAAGCGCGTATACAGGTCCAGGGACCTCGCATACTGGCGCGCCTGGGCGTACACCTCCGCGGTCTGCTGCATCGCCGAGCCGCGGAAGGCGCTGTCGCGATAGCCGCTCGTGAGCTGCTCCCAGAGGAGCGCGCCCGCCATGCCCTCTCCCGACGCCCGGGCCGCCTGGCCGCCCCAGTACAGCGCCGCGTCGACCAGCTTCCCGTGCGGGTAGCGCACGCGGTAGTCCTCGTAGGCGGCGCGTGCCTGGCTCCACATCTGGTGGGAGAACCATGTCTCCCCGATGCGGTACACCGCCTCTTCCCGCAGCGGGCTGTCGGGGAAGGAATCCGCCAGGCGCCGATAGGCGTCAGCCGATGACCGTGTCTGCCCCATGTCGGAAAGCGCACCCGCGTAATCGAAGAGGGCATCGGCGGCCCACGGGGAAGCGGGGACCGCGTTGGCTATCGCAAGAAGCGCAGGGGCCGCCTGCTCGCGCTTTTTCAGGTTCAGCAGGCACTTCGCGTACAGGTAGCGGCTCTTCTGCGCCTGCTCTCCCCCGCCGGCGGCAAGCTGGGAGAAATACACCGCCGCCTTCTCGTAGTCGCCGGCGCTGAAATGCGACCAGCCGGCCAGGTAGGCAATCATCGGGGAAAGCTCGTGGGCGGGATAGCTGATGGCAAGATCGTCGAAAAGCTGCCCTGCTTTCGCGAACTCGGTCTCCTTCAACAGCCCCCAGCCCTGGTAATAGCGCGCGTAGGGAACCACGATCTCCAGGCCGGCCTTCTGCGCGGCATCCGGCTGGATGGTGCCCAGCTCAGTCACGGCGCCGGGGTAGTCCTTGGTGCCGATCAGCGCAAGCCCCCTGAGGTAGGAAAGGACGATTGCCGCGGAGGGATCGCGGGTGCCAATGTCGGGGAACTGCCGCCGCGTGTCATCAGCCGCGGCGACGATGGCGCGGTCCTGCTTCTGCTGGAAGAGGTCCTTCATGTAATCAAGGCGGGACTGAAGATCGCCGGGCCAGCGGACGATGTATTCCTTCAGCGCCAGGGCGGCATCCGAGGTACGCCCCGCTTTGCTCAAAAGCACGATGTGCAGCCTCTCGATCTGCTGCCGCAGCGGCGGCTCCTGGTCGGAGGCCAGGAGAGCATCCACCAGCTGCGCGGCATCGGCGCCCTTTCCCAGCCGGTAGGAGCAGTAGGCAAGGAGATAAGCCGCCTCCGCCGCCCTCTTCGAATCCGGAAACTCCGTACGAAATCGCGTGTAATACCCTGAAGCCCCGGCGAAGTCATTAGCCACGAGCGCGTAATCACCCAGCCTCATGATGGCGGCCCCGGTTCCCGGCTTCCCCATGGCGAGGAAATCCAGGAGGATCTGCCGGGCGCCCGCATCGTCCTTGCGGCCTTTCATGATCTCCCCGAG
>JBEKVA010000372.1:0-4428 GCA_049514475.1 Spirochaetia bacterium | reverse complement strand
CCTCTGAACCTCCTTGCTGCCGCTGCCCATGCGGCGGCCGATAGTTGGGGGGACACGCCCACGCTCCCCTACCAGTTAAACAACGGAAGGCAGGGCAGCGTTACGGAGGCGGAAAACCGCCGCATCCAGTCCGGGCCAGGGGAGTCTTTGCATCGCGCGGGTCGCGCGATAAGATATGGGCAGGGCGTGCAGCGCAGTGGATTCGCGGGGCTTGTGCCTTGTTTCACCACTGTGGCTCGAGAGGAGGATCACATGCTCCAGAAAAGGCTTCTTGCAGGTCGGACGGTCGAAGTTACTTTCAGGATGCCGCCGATGGATGACGTTGTGGAGCTTTATCTCAGCGGAGACTTCAGCGGATGGAAGGTCAAGAGCATCCCCTTTGCGCTGGAATCAGACGATACATGGGTTGCCAGGATAGAACTGGAGGCGGGAAAAAAGTATCGTTTCCGTTACCACGACAACCAGGGGCGGTGGATGAACGACCCGGAGGCCGACGGCTCCGTGCCGAATGACTTCGGAAGCGAAGACTCCATCCTGGATTTGACGACGCTGGTGAAAGAGCCGCCGAAGGCCAAAGCGAAGAAGAAGGCGGCAGCACCGAAAGGCACTCCGGGCACACCGAAGAAGACCGCCGGAGGCCGGCAGACAAAGTCCAAGCGGTGAGAGCTCCCGACCCTTGCCTCTGGACGGCGCCCGGTGTACCACGTAACGCAGAGGCAGGGTATACATGAATATTCAGGGTCGAACGGCCGTGGTCACGGGCGGAGGCACGGGAATCGGCGCCGCGATCGCGGCCGACCTTTGCGAAGGGGGTGCCAGTCGATCTATGGATTGAGCAAGCACTGCATGAATGCCCTCGTGCAGTTCATTCTCACCGAGGCAGGCCAGTACAACGTCCACGCCGCTGCCATCTGTCCCGGCCTCACCGACACCGACATGGGCCTCAGCTTCGACCCGTCGGTGCGGGCGAACGTGCTTTCGGCACAGGCCGTTGCAGCCTGGGCACGGTGGGTCATTTCGCAGCCGGAGAACATGAATGTCGCGCGGCCTTTGGTGCTCTCTCCCCTTCGCGATCCATGGGAGAAGCCGAGCGGCTGATCCAGCCTCCTCTATGCCGGGGGCGGCTCGACCTTCTTCACGGTACGCGCACCGATGGCCGACGCGAGGAGGACCGCAGCGCCCGCGTAGAAAGCAGCGGCGTACCCGAAGCCCGCCGATGCCACGGCCCCGAGCATGGGTCCTACCGCGGCACCGGCGGAGTTCATGCTCGTATTCAAACCGAAGATCACCCCCTGTCGGGCCTTGTCAGCACGCAGCGCGATCATGGCGTTTATTGAAGGCTCCGAGCCTCCCACCAGGGCGCCGCCGATTACGCGCAGGACCAGGAGCTGGATGGGGTTACGAACGAATGCCTGGGGGAGAAACACGAGAACCGCCCCGGCCAGGCAGAACGCAAGCAGCCTCTCGTAGCCAATCCTGTAGCTCACCCGCCCGAGGGCCGCGGAGGAAAGGGCCGCGGCAACGGCGCTGCCGCCGAGGATCAGCCCCGTCATGGAGCCGACTTTCGTCGCCTGGGGGGAAATGGACTGAATGAACAGCGGCAGGATGGGCGCCACGGTGCTCATGGCGATCTGCAGCCCGCCGGAGACGAGAACAAGCACGATGAGGCCCGGAGAATGAGCAAGGGGAGAGAAGTCGGGGATTATGGACTTCATGAACGATACGCGGCGGGTGGGCTCCACCTGATCCTTTTTTACGAATCGCATCACGATCACCGCGGCGGCAATCAGGAAGCCCGATGTGACGAGAAATGTGACGCGATAGCCGAAGAAGTCCGAGAGCAGGCCGCCGAGTGCGGGACCAACTGAGGCGCCCACGTAGATGCCGGTCTGGAGCAGTCCCAGCGTGAAGCCAAGCCTCTCCCTGGGGGATATGGTGGCCACGAGAACCACCGCCGCGGAAACAGTCCCTGTCAACGCGCCCTGCAGCCCGCGGAGCACGAGTATCTGCCAGGGGTGCGTGGCGACACTCATGAGGCCAATGGCAACCGTGCCGCCGATCATTGCGCGCAGGAGCATCAGCCGCTTCCCGTAGGAATCAGCCATCTGGCCCCAGAGCGGGGAGAAGACGAACATGCAGATGGCCATCGCGGCAGCGCAGGCGCCTACCCAGATGTTGAGCCGGGCCGGATCGCTTACCCCGAGATCCTGGATGAAGAAAGGAATGATTGGTATGGACGCGGTGAAGCCGATGAGGGCCAGGACCTCCCCGGCGAATATGGCATAGAAGCTCTTTTCCCAGTTCTGCATGAGAGTTTTCGAATGTACGAAGTCAGGAGAGTTCAATCAAGAGGAAGAAGACGCGTGAATATTTGAATGTTTTTTTTCAAAGGTGGGGCTATTTATTATATGTGGTCTTCACAGTGATGAAGTGTATTGGTGAATGAAGAGAGGAGAAGTGAGATGGCGTACAAGATATCCGCGGGCGTTCTTTTTACCGCATTCTTCCTTGCTGTCATGCTCATCGCATCGGTCTGATGCCCTGGCACGCGCGAACGGCTGAACGCTCCCCTATCCAAGCGGCAGCATGAGGCTCCTT
Source organism: Spirochaetia bacterium (assembly GCA_049514475.1). Lineage (GTDB taxonomy): Bacteria > Spirochaetota > Spirochaetia > SZUA-6 > Fen-1364 > Fen-1364. The sequence continues at coordinate 1,830 of JBEKVA010000372.1, read as the reverse complement.
CAAAACTCGTCCTGCCGCGCCGTTCCCTTGACGAGGCACGTGCCGCGACAATTCGGACAATGAAGGCACACGGCGAGCTGACGCTTGGCTTCCTCGTCGCACTTGGCGATGACGTCCATCCCGATGACGAGGCTCGCGGCAGTCGAGCCCACATCCCGTACAAGAACAGGGCAGGTTTGAAACAAGACTCGCCCCATAACGACGATATCAAGAGAAGAGAGATCGATTCCCCCGGCGCCGATCTTTGAGGCGAGCTCCGGCGACATGACTGTCTGTGCGGCCCCGGCATCCCATAGCGCCTCGATCGATATCCATTCATGACGCGGCGATGGATACGATATCGGCAGCCTCACCTTTACGGGGCTGCGAATTTCGCCGGCGGAAAGCGAAGAGTCGTTGACGGGCTCCGTGGCGCAGACATTTTTGTCCATATCAGCTCCCACATGCTTCTTTGCGATACAATACCGCGAGAACGCTTCCGCGTCTGTCCCGCTCCATGTCGCAGGTCATGATTCCCTGCCCTCTGCATCAAGGTACCTCTGGGCGACTTCACGAATCTGATCTGCGGCATCAAAAAACGCATCCACGACGTCCGGGTCGAAATGGTTCCCCGAGCTCTCTCTGATCATGGAAACCGCCGTTGTATGGGGAAAGGCCGGCTTATACACACGCTTGCTGACCAGTGCGTCGTACACGTCCACCACCGCCATGAGTCGCCCGGGAATCGGAATTGCGTCTCCCGAGAGACCTTGCGGGTATCCTGTGCCATCCCATTTTTCATGATGCGACCACGCAATCTCTCGCGCGAGATGCAAGAATGTGTTCGGCGATTCGATCAGCTTCTCTGCTGCCATGATCGAATTTCGACCCATCGTGGTGTGAGTCTTCATGATCTCAAACTCTTCTGCCGTAAGCTTTTCCGGTTTCATAAGTATGCGATCCGGAATCCCGACCTTCCCGATATCGTGCAGAGGTGCAGACTTGTAGAGTCGCTCAATCGTGTCAGGAGTCAGGAAGATCGAGAACCTCGGATGCTCCTTCAGCTTGACGGCAAGCATTTTCACATAGTTTTGGGTCCGACGAATGTGATTACCCGTTTCGTTGTCCCGTGTTTCCGCAAGGGACCCCAGGGCGATCATGGTCACGTCCTGAACGGTGTTGATTTCACGAGTCCTTCGCTCGACCTCCTGCTCCAGGTATTCGCTTTTGTCCTTCAGGAAGTCACGAGCGCCTTTTAGCTGGAGATGGGTCCCCACCCTGGTGATTACGATTGCGGGACTGATTGGCTTGGCGATATAGTCAACCGCTCCAAGCTCAAGGCCTCTCTGCTCATCCGAGGTTTCCGACTTCGCAGTCAAAAAGATGACGGGGATCTCCGCGGTTTTTGGATCCTCTTTCAGCCGACGGCATACTTCATATCCATCCATTCCCGGCATCATAACGTCCAACAGAATAAGGTCGGGGGGACTATCCAAAAAAGCGACTTCAAGTGCTTTGGCCCCTGTCGTGGCGACTTTTACCTTGTATCTGTCGTTGAGAAGCGAGCTCATCAGTGCAAGGTTGTCGGGCGCGTCATCAACGATGAGAATGCTCTGCTTCCTGCCATTGCCGCTTGTCTCAAACATAAACACCCTCGCCCGTCATTCCATCCTCTTTTCCAGATGCTGCAATGCATCCAAGGCGGCGGAGAAATCGTACATCTTCAGCTTTTTTCTGACACCTTCCAATTCCTCGTATGAATGCGAAGACATGAGCTTTTCAAAGACAGATTCGAGGTAATCCACGGCATCGCTATCGCTCTCTCTGATCAGCGTCACGAGTCTTGAAACT
>JBEKVA010000371.1:0-4443 GCA_049514475.1 Spirochaetia bacterium | reverse complement strand
CGATGGCGGAAAAGATGAAAGCCCAGGTTTTCTACGAGCCTGAAAAGATGGAGATGGAGGAACGGCCCGTGCCGCGCATTTCCGACACGGAAGTGCTGGTGAAGGTCAAGAACTGCGGCGTCTGCGGTTCCGACATCTCCTACTTCTTCGGATACAGCGGTCTTGGCACGCCCAACGGCAAGGGCCCCCTGATTCTCGGGCATGAGTTCACCGGGGAGGTCGTCGAGGTTGGGGCCATCCCCAAGGCCATGAAGCTCTTCCATCCCGGTGACCGTGTCGTCGTCAACCCCGTGCAGCACTGCAACGCATGCTATGCCTGCGCGTCGGGTCATACGAACATGTGCACGAACCTCAAGGTCCTTGGCGTCGACTCCAACGGTGCCATGGCCGACTACTGCGCCTCTCACTACACAGGCCTGTTCAAGCTTCCCGACACGGTGAGCTACGCGGCGGGCGCCTTCACCGAGCCCTTTGCGTGCGCCGTCTACGGCGTGAAAAAGCTCGCCATCGAGCCGGGACAGTTCGTGGCCATATTCGGCCCGGGAGCCATGGGTCTCATGATGGTCCAGATGTGCAAGTCGGTCGGGGCGGGAAAGGTGGCCTTCATTGGCACGCGCGACTACCGTCTCGAGGTGGGCAAGAAGTGGGGCGCCGATTACCTGATCAACACCAAGGACACGAAATCCAAGTACTACGTGAAGGACCTGAAAAAGGCCATCGCCGACCTCACGCACGGCGCCCTTGCCGATAGGGCAATAACGCCGACGAGCTCGAACGAGGCCTTCGAGCAGGCCATTGATATCACCGGCAACGCCGCCATCCTCGTGCACTTCGGGCTGCCCAATACGGGTGACGTCATCAAGGTGCCGGCGCTCTCCACCCATACCATGGACAAGGAGATCCGTTTCTCCTGGCTGGCGCCCATGGTATGGCCGACGGCGATCAGGGCGATTTCAGAAGGGCTCGTGAAGGTGGACTCTCTCATTTCCAGCACCGTTCCCCTTCCCCAGGCGGGCGCGGCCATCCGCGCCCTGAAAGACCGCCAGGGAGACCCGGTGAAAGTGCAGGTAACCCCATGATCACCTACGGAATCAATACATTCCTCTGGGCATCGCCGTTCAAGACCGAGCACCTTCACCTGCTGGACAAGGGCAAGGCGCTGGGCTTCGACCTGGTGGAGATCCCCATCGAGGGTGAGCAGGACATCGACTACGTGAAGGCAGCCGAGGCGTTCAAGCGGACCGGCCTTCAGTGCTCCATCTGCGGCGTCATGGGCGCGGGCCGCGACCCGGCGCACGAGGACGAGGCGATCCAGAAGGGCGGCGTGTCCTACCTGAAGCACCTCATCGACGCGGCGGTCACGATGAAGGCCGTTGCCGTTGTCGGCCCGCACTACGCGGCGGTGGGCCGCACGTGGCAGGCCACCCCGGACCAGCGCAAGCGCGACCTGGAGCGCTGCGCGAAGAACCTGAAGCAGGTGGCACGCTATGCCGAGGATAAGGGCATCACCCTCGCCATGGAGCCCCTGAACAGGTTTGAGACGAGCTTCATCAACCTCACCGAGCAGGCGCTGGAGCTGGTGAAGATGATCGACAGTCCGCGCATCAGGCTCATGATGGACACGTTCCACGCGAACATCGAGGAGAAGAGCCTCGGCAAGGCCATCGAGGCCGCGGGGTCCCTCTTGGTGCACGTGCACGCGAATGAGAACGACAGGGGCACTCCGGGCTCAGGGCACGTGGCATGGAAGGAAATCGCCGCGGCGCTGAAGAAGGTGAAGTTCAGCGGGGCGATGGTCATCGAGTCCTTCTCCACGGAGGTGAAGGAGATCGCGCGCGCGGCGGCCGTGTGGCGGCCCCTGGCGCCCACCTCCGACGGGCTGGCGAAGAACGGCATGACGTTCCTGAAGAAACTGATGGCATAGCCATAAGAAATCGATGGCATAGCCATAAAACCCTGATGGCATAGCCATAATATCCTGATGGCATAAGGAGAATCACCATGGCGCGACCTGTAACATTGTTCACCGGCCAGTGGGCAGACCTGCCCCTGGAAACCGTTGCCAAGAAGGCCAGCGGGTGGGGCTTCGACGGGCTGGAGCTGGCCTGCTGGGGAGACCACTTCGACGCTGAGATGGCGCTGGAGAAGGATTCCTATATAAAGGAAAAAAAGTCACTGTTGGAGAAGAGCACGCTGAAATGCTTTGCCATCAGCACGCACCTCATCGGGCAGTGTGTGTCCGACCCCATCGACGACCGGCACAAGCGCGTTCTCCCTCCCCGGCTCTGGGGGGATGGCAAGCCGGAAGGCGTCCGCCAGCGCTGCGCGGAGGAAGTGAAGAAGACCGCGAAGGCGGCGAAGCTCATGGGCGTGGACGTGGTGAACGGCTTCACGGGAAGCCCGGTCTGGGCCAAGCTGTACTTCTTCCCTCCGACGAACCAGGATGACATCAACGCCGGCTACAAGGACTTCGCCTCGCGCTGGATCCCCATCCTCGACGCATTCAAGAAGGAAGGGGTCCGCTTCGCGCTGGAGGTCCACCCGACCGAAATCGCCTATGACCTGATCACGGCGCAGCGCACCCTGGAGGCGCTGAAGGACCATCCCTCCTTCGGGTTCAACTTCGATCCCAGCCACTTCATCCACCAGTTCATCAACCCGGTGGCGTTCATCGAGGAGTTCCCCAAGCGCATCTTCCACTGCCACGTGAAGGACTCGCGGCTGCAGCTGAACGGCCGCAACAGCATCCTCAGCTCACACCTGGATTTCGGCGACGCCCGCCGGGGGTGGGACTTCGTCAGCCCGGGCCGCGGGGACGTGAAGTGGGACCCCATCGTTCGCGCGCTGAACAGGATCGGCTACAAGGGGCCGCTCTCCATCGAGTGGGAAGACAGCGGCATGGACCGCGACTGGGGCGCCCCCGAAGCGCTGGCCATGATCCGCACGCAGGACTTCGCGGCCTCCTCGGTGGCGTTCGACGCCGCCTTTGCCGCCAAGTAAGGGGGGAGCGATGGCTGAGAAGCAGGGATTCACCTCCATGGCGGGACCGAAGGCTGCCGGCAAGGTGCCCGAGATCGGCATCGGCATGCTTGGCTATGCCTTCATGGGCAAGGCGCATTCCAATGCCTTCAAGAAGATTCCCTACATGATGTACCCGCCGGTGGCAATTCCCCGCCTGATCGCGGTCTGCGGCCGCGACGGGGAGGCGGCTGCCGCCGCCGCGCAGCGCTACGGCTACGAGGGGTACTACACCGACTGGCGCAAGATGCTGGAGGACCCGCGGATCCAGCTCTTCGACAACGGCGGACCCAATGACACGCACGCTGAACCCACCATCGAGGCGGCGAAGGCCGGCAAGCACGTATTCTGTGAGAAACCCCTGGCGCGCACCGCCGCGGAGGCCCGTACCATGCGTGATGCCGCGCTGAAAGCGGGGGTCAAGAACCAGACGGCGTTCTGTTATCGCTTCGTACCGGCGGTCCGCCAGGCGTACGAGCTGATCAGGAGCGGCAAGCTGGGGCGCCTGTACCATTTCCGCGCCTTCTACCTGCAAGAGTGGATCATGCCGCACTACAACACCCCTATGATCTGGCGCACCGACAAGAAGCGCGCCGGCAGCGGGGCGCTGGGCGACCTGGGCAGTCATATCCTGGACCTCGCCCGGTTCCTCATGGGAGAAGTGAAAAGCGTGGGCGCGGTGACACGGACATTCATCTCCGAGCGCCCCCTGCCCGACGGAAAGGGCATGGGCAAGGTGGACGTCGATGATGCCTTTGTTGCCACCATGGAGTTCGCCAACGGCGGCATCGGCACCCTGGAGGCGTCCCGGTTCGCGGCAGGCCACAAGAACCACGGCCAGTTCGAGATCAACGGGGAGAAGGGGAGCATCCGCTTCAACCTGGAAAAGCTGAACGAGCTGGAGGTGTTCTGGGTCGGCGAGGAGCCGAAGGAGACGCAGGGGTTCCACGAGGTGATCGTCACCGAGGGGTATCACCCGTTCATCTCCAACTGGTGGCCGCACGGGCACATCATCGGGTGGGAGCACGCCTTCGTGCACCAGTTCAATCATTTCCTTGACTGCATCGTGAACAAGAAGGACGTTGCCCCCTACGCGGCCACATTCGAGGACGGGTATCGCAATGCGGTGATCTGCGACGCGATATTGCAGAGCGCGGCCAGCCGGAGGCAGATCGACGTGGCGTTCTGAGATTCGGGGCGGCCGGGCCGGGGCCTGGCCGCCCCTCCATAGAAATGCCGCCAGGAGCGGCAGCGATGAGTGACCTGTCGTTCCTGAAAAATTGGATCAACGCGCGCAGCGCGCCCGGCCCCGGCGGCGGGCAGCCGGCGATGATCCGCGAGTTCGAGCAGTTCTTCACGTACATTTTCAACAATTCCCCCGACGGCATCAGCATCCTTGACCTCGACTTCACGATCCTCGGCGTG
>JBEKVA010000370.1:0-4463 GCA_049514475.1 Spirochaetia bacterium | reverse complement strand
TGGCCGTCATCCACCAGAGGTCACGGGACATGGCTGAGCGGGCCCGCGTAGGAAAGCTCAGAGCGGAGGAGCTGGAGGGCGCCGGCTTTACCGTCAGCAACCTGGGCATGCTCGGCATCGACCGGTTCACCGCGATCATCGATCAGCCGCAGAGCGGGATCCTGGCCGTCGGCCGCATCATGCAGAAGCCGGTTGTCGTGGAGAATGTCGTGCAGGTCAGGGACCAGATGACCCTCACGCTGAGCTACGATCACCGCGTGATAGACGGCGCCCCTGCCGCCCGGTTCCTTCATACGGTGCGGCAGTACCTGGAGAGTCCCTGGATGCTGTTGTGAGGCCCACAGGCGGGAGGAGAAGCCATGAATGAGCTGCAGGACAAGATCGCGGTCATCACGGGCGCCGCGGGCGGCATAGGCGCCGCAACAGCGCTCGCCTTTGCCGCGGAAGGGGCGGCTGCGGTGGTGGTGGCCGACGTGAACGAGGCGGCGGCGTGCGCCGTGGTGAAGAAGGTAGCTGCTGCGGGCAGCTGCGCGTGCCGCTTCGTGAAGACCGACATCAGCGACCCGAGGGGCATCGAAGCGCTCTTTCGCACGCTGAAGGCTGATTTCCCCCGGCTGGACATCCTGGTCAACTGCGCCGGCATCTGCCCCGTGGCGCCTCCCGAAGAAATCACCATCGAGGGGTGGGACCGCGTGATGGCCATCAACCTGCGCGGGACGTTCCTCTGCTGCCGCGAAGCCCTGGGCATCATGAAAGGGCAGCGCGGCGGGGCCATCGTGAATGTCTCTTCTGTTTCGGGACGGATTGGCGGGATTGCCACCGGCGTGGATTACGCGGCATCCAAGGGGGGGATCATCTCCCTGACCATGTCCCTGGCAAAGACAGGAGGGCCCCACGGGATCAATGTCAATGCCGTGGCGCCCGGCTTCATTCACACGGAAATGACAAAAGACTTCACGCACTTCGACCCGGCGGCGGTGCCCCTGCGCCGCATCGGTGAGCCGGAAGATGTTGCCGATGTCATCGTGTTCCTGGCCAGCCGCAAGGCGCGCTATATCACCGGGCAGACAATCGACATCAACGGCGGCGTGTACATGACCTGAGGCCGCAGGGGGGCCCGCGGAAGACGCCGGTGAGGCAGCCGCGGGAGCACCCGCGGCCCCGGCGAAAGAGAAAATTGTTGACCGCTGTTCGCTCGCGAACTACCTTAGAACCGGTCGCTGCCGCGCCGCGGATGGAGAAAAATTGGACTACTACATCAGCACAAAGGTAGGATTCACGTTCGACAAGACCGTAGAGCTGGTCAAGGAAGAGCTCAAGAAGGAAGGTTTCGGGGTCCTCACGGAGATAGACGTGCGCGACACGCTGAAAAAGAAGCTCGACGTCGATTTCCGCAACTACCGGATCCTTGGCGCCTGCAACCCTCCCTTTGCGTACAAGGCGCTGCAGGCGGAGGAGAAGATCGGGCTGCTTTTGCCGTGCAACATCATCGTCCAGGAGCAGGCAGACGGCACGGTGGACGTTGCAGCCATTGACCCGGCAGCCTCCATGCAGACGGTGGGCAACTCCGCGTTGACCGAGATCGCCGCGCAGGTGCGGCAAAAGCTGCAGAGCGTCATAGCAAGGCTCTGACTTCCCTCCTGGACATAAAAAAGCCCCGCCATCCAGGGGACGGCGGGGCCGATTCATAAGCGCAGTCTGACGGTTATCTCTTCTTGCCAGGCTTCTTCGCCTTCTGCGCAGCTTTCTTCACTGCCGGCTTCTTTGCAGCCTTCTTGGCGGGTTTCTTCGCAGCAGGTTTCTTCGCGGCCGCCTTGTGAGCGGCTTTCTTCGGCGCGGAAGCGCCCGCCTTCTTCGGCGCGGAAGCGCCCGCTTTCTTCGGCGCGGAAGCGCCGCCGCTTTTCTTCTGCTCGTACTCGGCAATGGCCGCCTGGGCTGCCGCGAGCCGCGCCAGGGGCACGCGGAACGGGGAGCAGGAGACGTAGCTCATGCCCACCTTGTGGCAGAACTTCACCGACTCGGGGTCACCGCCCTGCTCGCCGCAGATGCCGATCTTCAGATTCGGCTTCACCGAGCGGCCCTTGGAGATGGCCATCTTCACCAGTTCCCCCACGCCTTCCTGGTCGATGGTCTGGAACGGGTCCGAAGGCAGGATCTTCTTGTCCAGGTAGTGCGGCAGGAAGCTCCCGATGTCATCGCGGGAGAACCCGAAGCCCATCTGGGTCAGATCGTTGGTCCCGAAGGAGAAGAATTCACAGACGCTGGCGAACTTGTCAGCGGTGACGCAGGCGCGCGGGATCTCGATCATGGTGCCCACGATCAGCGCAAGCTTCGACTTCGGCATGCCGAACTTTGCAAGGACCTTTTCGTAGACCTTCTCGATGAGCTTCTTCTGGTCCTCGATCTCGGTCTTCGCCGAGGTGACGGGGATCATGATCTCGGGCTTCGCGTTCTTGCCTGCCTGGATCAGCTCCGCCGCCGCCTCCAGGATGGCCTGGGTCTGCACCTCTGTCATCTCGGGATACGAGATACCCAGGCGGACGCCGCGGTGGCCCATCATGGGGTTGGACTCGTGGAGGGAGTCCGCCCGCTTGTTGAAGTCATCGAGGGAGATCCCGAGGTCGGACGCCAGCCTCTGCCGCTCATCCACGCGGGTGGGCACGAACTCGTGCAGCGGAGGATCGAGGAAGCGGAAGGTGACCGGCAGGCCCTCCATGACGTCCATGGTCCTCTTCACGTCGTCCTTCATGAACGGGAACATCTCCTGCAGTGCCTTGCGGCGCTCCGCCTCGTTATTGGAGACGATCATGCGGCGCAGGAGGAACAGCGGCCTGTCGGAGCCTTCGCCGTAGAACATGTGCTCGAACCTGAACAGGCCAATGCCCTGGGCGCCGAACTCGCGGGCCCTCTTCGCATCCTGCGGCGTGTCCGCGTTGGTGCGCACGCCCATGGTGCGGAACTTGTCGGCCATGCTCATGAACTTCTGGAACCGGGGGTTCTCCGTGGCGGAGACCATGGGGAGCGGGCCCGTGTACACGTGCCCGCGCGTGCCGTTCAGCGTCACCACGTCCCCTGCCTTCAGCACGATGCTGGACCCGGAAATCTTCGCCGTCCCGCTGGCAGCATCGACATGAAGCCCGCCGGCGCCGACGATGCAGCACTTGCCCCAGCCGCGGGCCACCAGGGCCGCGTGGGAGGTCATGCCGCCGCGGGCCGTGAGGATTCCCACCGCCGCGCGCATGCCTTCAACGTCCTCGGGGTTCGTCTCCTCGCGCAGCAGGATGCACTTCTTCCCGGCCTTCGCGGAGGCCACAGCCTCCTCGGCGGTGAATACCAGGACGCCGGATGCGGCGCCGGGCCCCGCGGGCAGGCCTTTGACGATGACCACCGCGTCCTTCTCCGCCTTCGGGTCGATGATGGGGTGCAGGAGCTCGTCGAGCTGCTTCGGGTCCAGCCTCTGGACCGCCGCCCTCTCGTCGATCATCTTTTCCGCCAGCATGTCCATGGCCATGTTCAGCGCCGCGGTGCCGGTCCGCTTTCCCACGCGGCACTGCAGCATCCAGAGCTTTCCTTCCTGGATGGTGAACTCGATGTCCAGCATGTCGGTGAAATGCTTCTCCAGCTTCGTGCGGATGGCATCCAAAGCCTTGTAGGTTCCCGGCATCGCCTCCTGCATGCTGTGCAGGTGCTTGTTCTGCTCGTTCTTCGTGGCGTCGTTGATCGGGCTCGGGGTGCGGATGCCGGCCACGACGTCCTCTCCCTGGGCGTTGACGAGCCACTCGCCGTAGAACTTGTTGTCCCCGGTGGCCGGGTCGCGGGTGAATGCCACACCGGTGGCGGAGCTGTCACCCATGTTGCCGAATACCATCGACTGGACGGTCACGGCGGTGCCCCACTCGTCGGGGATCCCCTCGATGCGGCGGTAGGAGACCGCCTTCTTGCCGTTCCAGCTCTTGAACACGGCGGCGATGCCGCCCCAGAGCTGCGCCATGGGGTCGTCAGGGAATGCCTTTCCGAGGTGCTTCAGCACGAGCTTCTTGAAGTCTTCAGCCAGGAGCTTCAGGTCATCCGCTTTCAGCTCGGTGTCGGACTTGGCCCCGCGGGACTTCTTGAACTGGTCCAGGGCCTCATCCATGATCTTGCGGATGCCCTTGCCCTCGGCAGGTTCCATCCCCTCGGCCTTCTCCATGACCACGTCAGCGTACATCATGATCAGGCGGCGGTAGGAATCCCACACGAAGCGGGGGTTCTGGGTCTTCTTGATCATGCCGGGAATCGTGGACATGGAAAGACCGACATTGAGCACCGTGTCCATCATGCCGGGCATCGACTTGCGGGCGCCGGACCGGCAGGAAACCAGCAGGGGGTTGTCGGGGTTGCCGTACTTCATCCCCATGATCGACTCGGTCTTGGCCAGCGCGGAGACGACCTGCGGGGTGAGCGCGGCGGGGAGCTTGCAGTTG
>JBEKVA010000369.1:0-4508 GCA_049514475.1 Spirochaetia bacterium | reverse complement strand
TATCGTGGTGCACGCGGCCGCACTGCTTGTGACGGATTTCTGCGAAACGCATCCCGAAATCTGTCATGACATCAATGTTCAAGGCGCGGTCAACGTGGCTGAAGCGTGTCGGTCGGTAGGAGCGCGGCTTGTCTTCATCAGCACTGAGCAGGTTTTCAACGGCAATTCGGAGGGCGGGCCCTATAAGGAAAGCGATGTGCCCCGCCCCAATACCGTCTACGGGAAGAACAAGCTGGAGGCAGAAAAGCGCCTTTTGGAGATGGTTCCCGCCCTGTGGACCTTGAGGTTTGCCTGGACGTTCGGCTTTCCGGAGCGGAACCTGCCGCTCTCGCCCAATCTCTTCTGGGACGTGATACGATCCGCGCTTCGCGGGGAGAGAATGCGCGTCGCAATCAATGAATATCGAAGCTTGACGTACATCTACGACATCATCGATCAGTTCGACAAGGTGTTTGCGCTTCCTTTCGGCCTGTACCACGTCGGCAGCCGCAACTCCATGAGTCGATATGAGGTCGCCTGCGAGATCCTGAGACTCATCGGCGGAGGGCATCGTATTGACGAGCTCCTGGAAAAGGACGCAGACAGGTACAAGGGGGCTCCACGGGACGTCCGGCTCGACACTTCGAAAATCGAGGGATACGGATTTGTTTTTTCCGAAACCCGGGAAGGCCTCGCGAAGCTTGTCAGGGAGTTCGGCCTGGGAAAGTGAGATAACGCCGTGTCCTCTCGCTGCCGATGCGAACCACCTCTTCAGGACGCATCTGCCAGTACTCAGGCCGAAAGAGCTCGAGAGAGACGACCCCATCGTACCCCATCCCGTGCAGGATCGAGAGTATCTTCGTGATCGGTACGATCCCTTCTCCCGGCCAGAGACGATTGCTCTGATCCACACTGCCCAGAGGAAGATCTTCACAATCGGCGATGTGTACGACGAATATCCTGTCGACAGGAATCTGCTTCAGAACGTCGATGTCGTTCCAGGAATCGAACATGTGAACGTTGAAGGTATCCACGGCGAGTCCGACATTCTTCGACTTCACGCGACGAAGTATTGCCCACGCCTGCTCCAGGCTCCTGACAGCAGAAGCCCTGAACCCGATCGGCTCCAGGGCGAGCCCCATATCGTAGGAGGCGGCGACTTGTGAGAACCGCTCGATGACATCGACACAGTCACGGTCGATGTCGGAACGGGCATGTTCCTCGTGAACGCCATCCTGGAGGGTCGGCACCAGGACGATGCACGGGCTCCCCAGCCTTTTTCCCAGCCCGCATGCCCATTCCAGCCGGGCAAGGGAATCCTTCGCGGCCGATTCCGACATCAGGTTGATCCCCTTGATTGCGTTGAGGGCATGCGGCCGGATTCGACCTTGCTTGAGCTTTCTCTCGAGTTCGGTGAGCGATCCCTTTGCCAGGTACGTCTCGAGCTTGTCGAGCCTGAACTCGATGTAGTCGAAACCGTACTTTTCAGCAAGCAGAAGATCCGTCTCCAGGTCGGAGTTGTTTTTGGTCGTTCCTTCGTTGAATCCGCTTTTCACCTGGAATCCAGCTCCGCTTCCAGCTTCCGCAGCAGGTCTTCCTGGGTCACGCAAACGCCTTTTCCAGTGCTTGCCGCATGACCTCCTTGTCGGGTTTGAGGCCGGTCCACATCGTGATGTTCAAGGCAGCTTGGTTGATCAGCATCTGCATGCCGCTCTGCCAGCGCACGCCGCGCGTGTCAGCTTCCTTGAGGAAAGGAGTGAAGGCCGGATTAGGGATGACATCCTGCACGTACATCTTCTTCGTGATGGTATCGTAGTCGATGTCGGGCTTGTCGTTTATGTTGGGATACAGGCCGATCGAAGTCGCGTTGACCACGATGTCCGTGTCCGCGGGGATCTTGAATGTGCCCGCCCAGGGAACATACTCGGTGGCAACCTTTGTATTCTCCTTGAGGTTCCTGATCAGGCTGTCGGCCAGGGCGCTGTCCTTGGGGATGTTGACGATTGTCAGCTTTCGGGCGCCGGCAAGGGCAAGCTCGACGCAGATTGCACGTGAAGCCCCCCCTGCGCCCAGGACCACCACGCTCTTCCCTGCCGGGTCCACCCCGGCGCTCTCCAGGGCGATCATGAAGCCCTTCCCGTCCGTGTTTTCCCCTGTCAGCACCCCGTTGTCATTGATGATGGTGTTGACCGCTCCGATCAGCTTTGCGCTGGGAGCCACCCTGTCGAGGTACTTGAGGACCTCGATTTTGTGGGGGATGGTGCAGTTGATGCCCCGCATTTTCATGGCTTTCAAGCCCTTGATTGCATCGCCCAGGGAGCCCGGCTCGACATCGATCGTGAGGAAATGCCAGCGCTCCAGTCCCAGGTTGCGGAAGGCCGCCTCCTGGATCACGACGCCGGGGTTCTCCGCAACCGGGTGGCCGAAGACACCCACCAGGTTGTCCAGGTAATTCTGATCTTTCATTTCTTGCCTCTCAGACGAACTCGCGCCTGCGCTTCTGCGCAAAGCAGTCCAGCCAGATGATCGCCACGATGACCGCGCCCTTCAGCAGAACCTGGTAGTAGGACTTGATCTCGAGCATGTTCATCACGTTGTCGAGCATGCCGAACACGAGGAGGCCGAGGCCCGACTGAGGGATTCCTCCGATGCCGCCGGCGAAGGAAGTGCCCCCGACAACGACGCCGCAGTTTACCACGAGGGCGGTCAGGTCCCCGTAAATGGAGGAGCCGGTATTCAGCTTGGAGGAGAGAAGCATCCCTGCCAGGGCGGCGCAGCCGCCGCTGATCACGAAGGCGATCCATTTGGTTCGGATGACCGGAATCCCCGAGTAGCGCGCCACCTCGTAGTCGCCGCCGATGGCGTACAGGTTGCGGCCGAACTGGGTGTAGCGCATGAGCCAGTAGGCCAGGGCGAAGCACACCACCGTGATGATCACGAGGTTGGGCACACCGTGGAAGTCCCCGTTGCCGATCACCATGAAGGCGGGATTCTTCGCGGGCACCGGATGGGCGTTGGTGAGCTGCTGGGCCACACCGGTGAGGAGGAGGCCCATGCCGAGGGTGATGATGAAGGGCTCCGTCTTCTGGTGGACGGAGAGGAACCCGTTCACAAAACCGACCAGGACGCCAAAGAGTATGGCGAGGACAATGGCGAACTCCATGGGCATCACGTCCTGGAGCTTGATCGACAGGATGCCCGAGACCACGAGGATTCCGCCGATGGAAAGGTCGCAGCCGCCCGCGATGATGGTCAACGTGACCCCGAAGCAGAGGATGAGGAGGATCGAGGTCGAGTTGAGCATGTCGAGGAGGTTGTAGGCGGTGTAGAACTGCGTGCCGGAGAAGGCCATCACGGCCATCATCACGATGATGGCGACGAATGCCTTCTGCCTCATCACGATCGAGTAGACCCTCATTCCGATCCCGTTGCGTGCCATCCCTGCTCTGACGCCGTTGCCTGTCATCGTCCCTCCTCCTATACCTGCTTGCGGTTGTCCAGCCAGATCGCGAGGACCAGGATCGCCCCCTTGACGGCCACCTGCAGGTAGGTCGAGACACCAAGGAGGTTCAGGCAGTTGGACATGAGGCTGACAAGGAGGACGCCCATCACCGTGCGCAGGACGCTGCCCTTGCCGCCTTTCAGCGTGGTTCCGCCGACGACGACCGCGAGGATGGCGTTGGTTTCGTACCCCGCGCCGATGACCGGGGCAGCCGTGGTGATCCTCGAGAACAAGACGACGGCCCCGACTCCGGTCATCAGGCCGCAGACCACGTAGATGACGAAAATGCTCCGCAGTATTCGGATGCCGCTGAGCCGGGCGGCAGTCTTGTTGCCACCGGTGAGGCTGATCGCCCGCCCCTCGGTGGTCTTGGTCTGGAACACCCACAGGATCAGGAGCACCACGAGGAAGATCACGAAGGAGACCGAGAACGGGCCGACGCTCCCGGCTCCGATCGTCTCGAACATCGACTTGCTGGTCTTGATGTCCCAGAAGTGCATCGTCATGCCCCCGCTGTACAGCAGCGCAAAAGCTGAGAACACGGTGCTCATGCCGAACGTGAGGAACAGCGCCTCGGCCTGCGTCAGGGCGCCCGATGTCAAGATGGCGGCGGCGTTGAGTGCCCCGCACCCCGCTCCAAGTGCCAGCCCCGCAAGGAGAGCCGGTACCTGCCCCCACGGTCCGATCAGGGAGATGGTGACCACTGCCACGAGGTTGATGATGCCGGCCACCGAGAGGTCGATGAAACCTCCGATGATGACGAAGGTCATGCCGAGTGAGACCATCATGAGAGGCCCGAACTGGCGCATTATGTTCACCAGGTTCTGCGGCTTCAGGAACTTGGGTTCCACGATCGCCGTGAGGACGACCAGCACCGTGATCATCACGAGCACGAGGTAGTCCCGGAAGACGACCCGTGCGGCCCTCGCCACCGGATTCCTCCCCATGCGCATTGCGACTTCTGCCATGGCTATGCGGCGCCTCCCTCGAGGCCCAGGGCGGCCTTCATGATCTCGTCCACCGGGGT
>JBEKVA010000368.1:0-4516 GCA_049514475.1 Spirochaetia bacterium | reverse complement strand
AGGACGGTGTGGTTGGCCAGTCCCTGGACCGTGCCGCGTGACAGCGTCTCCAAGACGGGGATGGTGGAAGGCAGGCGGCTTTCCTTGTTGATGATGTTGAAGACCTCGGATATCGGCCGGCCAAGGGCCTCGGCAACCGTCCAGCCGGTAAGCCTCTCGGCTACGGGATTGAGCCGGGCCACTCGCGCTTCTGCATCAGTGGCGATGACGGCATCTCCAATGGAGTTGAGCGTTACCGCGAGCTTTTCCTCGCTTTCGCGCACAGTGAAGTTTCTGAGCCGCACCCGCCGGAAAACCAGGGAAACGACCAGCAGCGCAGCCACGATCACGAAGAGGTTTGTGAAAATGAGGAGAGCGATCATTGCGGACCTCGATCGACCCTCGCGCAGGCACATTCACCACCAATGCGCTCAGGGCCAGGAGAAATTGTAATCACGCCTTCACAATTTATCGCATCGCAGTCTTCCCGTATGCTCGTTGGCGCACATAGAGCGTGCTTTGTTCAACGCTTGACAGCGCGGTCCCTCCATCCCCGCGCTGGCTATTGACAGCGCGGTCGCTTCATCCCCGCGCTGGCTATTGACAGCGCGGTCAGCTTTCTGTATGTTCCCGCCATGATGAAAAACGGCGCGGGCCGTGTCATAGCAGCGAACTTCTCTGGGTGGTGGTGGTCCTGGATGTAGCCAGACCCATGCCCTCGTAGGAAAACAGGAGCGCGGGTTCTGGCGATGACGGCCAGGGCCCGCGCTTTTTTGTAAAAGCCGCGGAGCCTGTCGTATTGGTTCCGCGGCTTTTTTATCGACAGTGAGGGGGATGCATTGATGCCAGTGGCAACTGAACGGAAAGCGATCATGATGAGGACGATCAATGGGGAGAGATTCACGCCGCTCTCCCTGGCGAGGAAGCTGGGAGCCCGGGCGCTCCTGGAAAGCGCTTCCTTCCAGCGGGGACGGGAGCGGTTCTCCTTCCTGCTGCTGAAGGAGGCCTTCCGTGTCTCCCAGCGGGGCGATGATTTCTTCATGAGCCGCGACGGGGCCACGCTGGCACTGAAGACGCGCGCGCGCGACATCCTCGACCTCACGGCGCATTTCAGCCGGCAGCACGACGGGTGGACGGCCCATGAATCCGCCGGATACGGCGGCGCCCCCTTCCCTCTTCCGACCGGCGGCGTAGGGTATCTCTCCTACGAGTACTGCCGGCACTTCGACGATATCCGGCTTCGCGAAAAGCCTGATCCCGTCGGGATCCCCGATGCCCAGTTTCTCTTCGGCAGCCTCTTCCTTGTCTTCGACCATTACACCGACACGATCTCCCTCGTCGCGCTGAACTACAAGGAAAAAGAGATCGACCTGGAGAAGACCCTGGACGAGGCGGAGCACAGGATCAACGACATGGACTTCAACTTCATGGCACCCGCGCGCAAGGACTGGTCGGTGGAGAAAATCCCGCGGCCCGAAGATCGGGAGGCCTACATGCGCGGCGTGCAATCGGTACGGGAGGAAATCGTGAAGGGAAACCTGCTGCAGGGCGTGCTCTCCCGCCGCGTGCAGGTCCGCACCGACATGCCGGCAATCGAGGCCTACCGATCCCTGCGGATGCTCAACCCGTCGCCCTACATGTTCTACCTGGACTTCGAGGACTTCCAGCTCTTCGGCGCCTCCCCCGAGGTGCACGTGAAGGCGCGCGACGGCCGCGCGACGGTGCGGCCGCTGGCGGGCACCCGCCGGCGAGGCGCGAACCCCGCGCAGGATGCCGCCCTGGAGAAGGAGCTCCTTGCCGACGAGAAGGAGCGCGCCGAGCACCTGATGCTGGTGGACCTTGCCCGCAACGACCTGGGCCGCGTCTGCGCGCCGGGCAGCGTCGAGGTGACGGAGCTGATGGCGGTGGAGCGCTACAGCCACGTGATGCACATCGTCTCCAACGTGGAAGGACAGCTCGCCGAGGGGAAGACCGGCCTGGATGCCCTGCGCGCCACCTTCCCGGCAGGCACCGTGTCCGGGGCGCCGAAGATCCGCGCAATCGAAACCATAGATTCACTGGAGCCCGAGGCACGCGGGTTCTACGCCGGTGTGGTGGCCCACGTGGAGTCAGACGGGTCCCTTGATTCCTGCATCACCATCAGGAGCGGCCTGAAGAAGGGGAACATCCTTACGCTGCAGGCGGGCGCCGGCATCGTCTATGACAGCGTGCCGGAACGCGAGTACGAGGAAACAGAAGCCAAGCTGGGCGCCCTGGCGCGCGCCATCGGCATGAAGGAGTAGCCATGTACGCCATCATCGACAACTACGATTCGTTCACCCACAACCTCTACCAGTACCTGTGCGAGCTCACGCGGGAGCCGGTGGAAGTGTTCCGCAACGACAAGGTCACCGTGGATGAGCTGGCGGACATGAACCCTGCCGGCATCATCATCTCCCCCGGGCCAGGCAGGCCCGAGGAGGCGGGCATCAGCGTCGAAGCCGTGCGGCGGTTCGCTGGCGTGGTGCCCGTGCTGGGGGTCTGTCTTGGCCACCAGGCAATCGGGCATGCATTCGGCGCCGCGGTGGTGCCGGCGCAGCGCATCGTTCACGGCAAGGTGGAGTCGATGCGCCTGGACGGCCGCGGCCTTTTCCGCGGCATGCCTTCCGTCGCGCGCTTCACACGTTACCACTCGCTGGCCCTGCAGCGGGAGTCCCTGCCAGCGGAGCTGGAGGTGACGGCGGTGGCTGAGGACGGGGAGATCATGGGGGTCCGGCACAAGGAACACCTGGTGGAGGGCATCCAGTTCCATCCCGAGTCCATCGCCTCCGAGCACGGCAAGCGCCTCCTGGCGAACTTCCTGCACTACCGGCGCGAGCCGTTCCCCCTGACGACGGTCATCGCGGGGCTGCAGGCAAAGAAGGGCATCTCCCGCGAGCACGCCGAGGCCTTCATGGACGAGCTCACCGACGGCAGGCTCACCGATGTGCAGATCGCCGGGGTGCTCGCCTCCCTCAGCGGGTCGCTGATCAGCCCCGAGGCGCTGGCGGGGTTCGCATCCGTGCTGCGCCGCAAGAGGAGGCCATTCGCCAGCAGCCACCGGACGCTGGACACCTGCGGCACAGGCGGCGACGGGCTGGGCACCTTCAACATCTCCTCCCTGGCTGCCGTTGTTGCCGCATCCTGCGGCGCGCTGGTTGCCAAGCACGGCAACCGCGGTGCGAGCTCTCCGGTGGGCAGCGCCGATTTCTTCCGCGCACTGGGAGTGCCGGTGGACGTGGAGCCCGCGGCCAGCGAGACGCTGCTGAAGGACACGGGCTTCTGCTTCCTCTTCGCGCCCACCTACCACGGGGCCATGCGCCACGCCGGGCGGGCGCGCAGCGAGCTGGGAATCAGGACCGCCATGAATCTCGTCGGCCCGCTCTCGAACCCCGCCGATGCCTCCTACCAGCTCATCGGGGTCTACGACGGAGAGCTGTGCGGTGCCGTGGCAGAGGCGGCACATCTGCTGGGGGTGCGCAAGGTGATGGCCGTGCACGGGGAGGACGGCCTGGACGAGATCTCGATCTCGGGAAGGACCCGTGTCGTGGAGGTCGATGAGACCGGGGAACGGCGCGACTACTTCCTGACCCCCGAGGAGTTCGGCATCAGCCGCCGCCCCGTGGAGTTGCTGCGCGGGGGAACTGCCGCGGAGAACGCGGCAACGGCCCTGTCCATCCTGGGCGGCGGCGGGCCGGCGGCAATCAGGGAATCCGTGCTCCTGAATGCCGGCGCGGGGCTGTACATCTGCGGCGTTGCACGCAACATCGGCGAAGGGTACCTCATGGCGCGGGACGCGCTTGCAAGCGGAAGGGTCGCGGCAAAGCTCGAGCAGATACGGGGCGGCGGCAGGGTGCCGGCAGAGGCAGCATGAACGTGCTGGAAAAGATAGTCGCGCAGCGGCAGGCCCGCATTGCGCGGGAAGGCCACGCGCTCGGGGAATCTCTTCCCGCGGAGCGCGCACGTCCGCCTGTCTCCTTCGGCGAGGCGCCATTTCTCGTCTGCGAGGTCAAGCGGCGCTCCCCCTCCCGCGGGGACATCGCGAAGGACATGGATGCCGTAGCGCAGGCCAGGGGGTACGCGAAAAGCGGCGTGCGCAGCATATCGGTGCTCACCGAGCAGGACAACTTCGGCGGCAGCCTTGCCGACCTGGCGCGCATCAAGGAGAACCTTCCCGGGGTCGCGGTGCTGCGAAAGGATTTCCTCCTGGACCAGGAAGACATCGAGGTCTCCTGGCGGGCAGGCGCGGATGCGGTGCTGCTGATTGCATCGATTCTCGACGCGGAGAACCTGGCGCGCATACATCGCAGGGCGCGGGAGCTCGGCATGCAGGCGCTGGTAGAGGTGCACGACGAGGCGGACATCGAGAAGTGCCGCCCCTTCGCCCCCGGGCTGGTGGGCATCAACTGCCGGGACCTTCGCACGTTCGCGGTCGACCTCCTGCATCCCGTTCGCCTGCGGCCCCGGGTGGACTGGAAGGCGCGGCTTCTCTTCGAGTCCGGCATCAGATCCCCCGAGG
>JBEKVA010000367.1:0-4523 GCA_049514475.1 Spirochaetia bacterium | reverse complement strand
GACCTTCATCGCGGTGTCCGAGGCGAAGACCTTCGCCATGGCAGAGAGACGGGAAACGTCCTTCTCCCCCGCGTCGATGCTGCGCGCCGCGGCGTAGCACAGCGCGCGGGCCGCTTCCACCTGGGTGGCCATGTCGGCCATCATGAACTGCACCCCCTGGAAGGAGGAGATCGGCTTGCCGAACTGCTTGCGCTCCCGCGAATAGGCAAGGGCGTAATCCAGCGCGCCCTGGGCAATGCCCAGCGCCTGGGAGGCAACGCCCGGCCGTGACTGGTCGAGGGTCTTCATCGCCACGAGGAACCCCATGCCCTCTTTTCCCAGGAGGTTGCTCTTGGGCACGCGGCAGTCCTGGAAGACCAGCTCGCGGGTCGCCGAGGCGCGGATGCCCATCTTGTTCTCTTTCTTTCCAAACGTGAATCCGGGATGGCCCTTTTCCACGAGGATGGTCGATGAGCCGCGTACGCCGCGCGCCGGGTCGGTGAGGGCCACCACCGTGTAGATGCTCGCCTCCCCTCCGTTGGTGATCCACTGCTTGGTGCCGTTGAGGATGTACGAGTCGCCGTCGGGCTTCGCGGTTGTCTTGATGGAGGCGGCGTCGCTGCCGGCGCCCGCCTCGGTGAGCCCGAAGGCAGCAAGGATCTCCCCGGCCGCAAGGCGCGGGAGGTATTTCTTCTTCTGCTCCTCATTGCCGAAAAGGATGATCGGGATGGTGCCCAGGCCCGAGGCCGCGTAGGAGAGGGCAATCCCGCTGCACACCTTCGACAGTTCCTCGACCACGAGGCACATCTCGAACATCCCGCCGCCAAGGCCGTCATATTCCGTGGGGACGAAGACGCGGAAAAGATCAGACTTGGCCAGCGTCTGCACGACTTCCCAGGGGAACTCCCCGGTTTCATCGAGCTCTGCCCTGATCGGCAAAAGCTTCTCGCGCGCAATCTGCGCGGCGAGGTCCTTGATCATTTTCTGATCGTCGCTGAGGAAATAGTTCACCTTCAGCCCCTCCTTCTCCCCTATTTATGACTAATTCGGTATGGCATTAGTGTGCCCCGAGAGGGAGGGAACAGTCAAGGGGCCCGCGACGCCCGTGATGCGACGCCCGCTGCCTCGCGCGCAATGATGAACTGGCCCATGAGGGTCTGCAGCTGCTGCGCCATGCCAGAGAGGTGCTCCGTGGAGGCTTGCCGCGGAAATGCTCCTGCTCATCTCGGTGACATTCTCCAGTGCGGCGGCCAGCTCCTTCACCGCCGCCACCTGCCCGCCCATGAGCTGGGACAGGCTGCTGATGGTCTGCTGTGGAGCGGCGCCCTGGAACAGCAGAGCAGCCGGCCTGATCATTGCCTCGAAGCGCTCATCATGGTATCTTCAGGTGACCGAACCAAACGTCTTCGAGAGCTCCCACGGGGTTGGAAATGATTCTGAATACGAAAAAACGGGATTACAAGTCCCGTCTCATGCCGCTCATACTCTCAGCCGGCATCGTCATCCTCGACCAGGTGACGAAGATCATCGTGCTGGCCACGGTGCCCAGGGGCGTGGGGATAAAGGTCATCGATGATTTCTTCCGCATCATCAACGTGCAGAACCCTGCCATTGCCTTCAGCATTGGCCACGGCATTGCGGCAGGGCCCCGCAGGACGCTCTTCGTGCTCCTGCCGCTGCTGGTGATCGCGCTCCTGTTCCTCTATTACCTTTTCACCCGCGACCCCCTCACCAGGTTCCAGAGATGGTGTTTCGGCGCGCTGGTGGGAGGCGGGCTGGGAAATTACGGGGACAGGATTTTCCGCCCCCAGGGTGTCGTTGATTTCCTGTACTTCAAGTTCTACGGGATCCTCGGCATGGAGCGCTGGCCGACGTTCAACGTCGCCGACATGACGGTGGTCATCGCGGCCATACTCCTGTTCATTTCCTTCCTTATTCCCGCCCGCAAGGCAGGAGCAGCAGCATGAGCAAGAACGCCAAGCTGGTCCTCTTCTTCCTTGGCGCCACGGTGTTCAACATCGTGCTGATGGTTGGGACGATCGCCCTGTTCATCCTCATCATAGGGCTCACCGTGGGCCGCAGCGGGAATGCCACGCTCTTCCAGGTGCTGATATTCGTCGGGTTCATCGTCTCCATCGTGCTCACCTTCTTCATCTACGGCAAGGTCATGAAATGGGTGACCGTCAAGTTCCAGCTGGAGAAGAACATCCCGCAGCTGTTCAAGAAAAAGAGATAGGACGAGGACACCATGGATTTCACACGCGTGATCTGTGAAAGGGAGAGCATCCGCAGTTACGATCCCACCCGCCCCCTGGAGAAGCAGGTGCTGGAGCGGATTCTCGATGCCGGGCGCATTGCCCCTTCGGCGGCAAACAAGCAGCCCTGGCGGTTCCTCCTGATCTCCTCCCGGGAAGTGCTTTCACAGGTGCGCCGCAGCTACACGAAGCCCTGGTTCCAGGAGGCCCCGCACATCCTCGTGGTCACCGGCAGACCGGGGGAGGCGTGGAGCAGGCAGGATGCCTGGAACTCGATCGAGACGGACCTCGCGATTGCGATGGACCACATGATCCTTGCCGCGGAGAACGAGGGGGTGGGCAGCTGCTGGATCGGCGCCTACGACCCCATGGTGCTGCGCAGCGCTCTCAGCCTCGGCCCGGACGACCGCGTCTATGCCATGACGCCGCTGGGCTACCCGAAGCCGGGATTCGCAAAGAAGGGACAGAAACTGCGGAAGACGCTGCAGGACGTGGTGAGATATCTGTAGGTATTGAGGCGGCCACAGCCGCGCTCCCCCACGGCTTTCACGCCGCCCTGAATACAGGTCGGCCGAGCCGTGGGGCCCCTTTCGCACTGAGTACAGTGCTCAATACCCGTCCGACTTGGCGATGTTCTGGTCTTTCTTGTACAGGTCGTTGTAAATGAAGCCGCGGTTGCGCAGGTTGTCTTTGATATGCTGGGGGAAGGGCATCATGCGCCAGAAGATCCCGCGCACTTCCTTGTCGAGCTTCTGCATGCCCTGGCTTTCCTTGTTGATCCACAGCGCGTAGTCGCGGATGAAGTACTCCCGCACGTCCCCGCGCAGCTTGCGCTCGGTGAACCACTGGTAGTATTTGCCCGTGATCCCTTCTTCCATCCAGTAGTACTGCGCCTTCTCCTTGGCCACCTGCCAGCGAAGGTCGGCCAGGGCGGTGAGCACCGCCACGGGAAGCACCTTGGGAAACATGGGGATGGCGACGCGGCCCCGGCTGGTGGAGCGGTTGAACTTCTCGAAGGGCTCCCAGCAGATGCCGGTGTCACCGTAGCTTGCCAGCAGGATCACGTTGGGCACTATGCGGGTGTTCTGGCTCTTGTAGGTGCGCATGAAAAGGCCGGGGTCCATGGCCTCCACCTGCGCCATTTCCCTGATCACGTTCTCCCGCGTGGCGACTTCCCTGATGTTGGGGCGCACGAATTGGGAGAGGAAGATGGGGAAATGGTTGCCCTGCCTGCCGACGCACAGCTTGGCCATCTGGCGGATGCTCGCCCACTCCCCGACAACGGTCTTCTGGTCCACCCCGGTGTCGCTGGAGATGCCTTCCGACTTGCGGCCCAGGGATTCCAGCTCCTTGTCGATGCTGGCCAGCTCCGCGTAGGAGGAGACGATCTGGGCATCGAGGGCGGTCAACTGGCGCAGCAGTTCCTGGATCTGCGCCAGGGCGGCCTTCTGCGTGGCGTTGAAAGCTGCCTTCAGGCCCCCGTACTCCTCGTTGCGCTCGTGGCGGACCAGAAGGTCCACCTGCCCCTTCAGCTGGCCTTCCCGTTCCTCCAGCTGGGAGATCTTTGCCTTCAGGATGGTGATCTCGCTGTCGCGCTGCCCTTTCTTCTTGGCCACCGTATCCAGGATCTTCTGCCCCTGGTCCTTGCCCTTCTGCTTCACCTCGTCGGTTGTCGAGGGGCGGACCTGGCCGCGGGCAATGCGCTCCAGCCATTCATCGACGTACCAGACAGGTTCCCCTGTATTGTTCTCGAATACGATGCGGGACACCATGTCGCGGAGCTCGGGGGTGAGAAAGCCCGGGGAAAGGATCCCGTAGCGCAGGAGAAGGCGCTTGGGCATGATCATGTCCCTGCAGGTGCGGTAGGCCACCTTGGCGCCCAGGTCCCAGAAGGAGGAGATGAGCTGCGACCTGAAGTGGGACTTCTCCTCGGGGTCTTCCGCCTTCATGTACTTGCCCAGCAGGTCATGCAGACGGGTGCCTTCCTCGCCTTCCCCGGCGAGCACCTTCTTGTAGAAATCCTTGTCCTGGAAGAAGGGTTTCGGCTCCTCCTGGATCTTTATGATCGTGGGAAACCGCGCGCGCGTGGTGTCGAGATCGTCGGCCTTCCTGCCTTTTTCGGAAGCTGTCTTCTCTTCGGCGAAAAGGGTATGGAAGTCAGGTTCGCCCGGTTTTCCCCCGGGCTCTTCAGGCACCGGCTCGGCCTCGGAGACGGGCTCAGCTTCTTCTATATCGAGAAGCTGGGCCAGCTCAGGATCGAGTCCGTTCTCCGATGATGTATCCTTCCTG
>JBEKVA010000366.1:0-4535 GCA_049514475.1 Spirochaetia bacterium | reverse complement strand
CGTCTCGGAAAACATGAGAGAAAGCCGCTGGGGATTCGCCCGGGCAAAGTCGAGGTACGCCTCGCAGAGCCGCGCGAGGCGCGCCAGGGAGGAATCGCGGGCTCGCATTCGTGCCGCGCCGAGTGCCGCCGTGAACGCTTCCTGGGTCTCCCAGACGAGCGCGGCGAGGAGCTCGTCACGGTCGCGGAAGTGCCGATACGGGGCGGCGCGACTCACTCCCGCGCGCACGGCCACGCGGCGGAGGGAAAAGCCCGCGGTGCCGAACTCGCGCAGCTCCGCCGCGGCCGCCTCAAGCAGCGCCGCGCGCAGGGCGGGATGGTGGTAGGACTTCGGTTGGCGCATGGGGGGACTCTGCCGAAAGATGTTGACACTGTCAACATGTATTGCTATGATGTTGACAGTGTCAACATTGGAGGCAATATGAGAATACTCTTCGTGGTCTTGATCCTCATCGCAATCGCGGGCGGGCTCATCGCGCTGCTCGTGCTCAGGAGGGCCGGAAGGGAAAGGGAGGCTGTACCGGCGGGCGCCCGGGCCGGAGAACTGACGTGCATCCGAGGTTCCCGCAAGGTCGGCGACGCGAGCTATCGCGCAGAGAACGGCACCCTGGTAGTGCCGGAAAACAGGAGCGCCCCCAGCTCACGCTTGATCGCGCTCCCTGTCACGCGGGTCTTTTCCCCGGATCCAAACCCGGCCGAACCGATCTTTTACCTTGCCGGCGGGCCCGGAATGAGCAACATGAAGTTCCGTCCTCCGACCTGGCTGCTGGCGCATCACGATGTGGTGATGGTCGGCTACCGCGGGGTAGACGGGACGCCGAAGCTGGAAGGTCCAGAGATCGCCCAGGCAATGAAAGGCGTCGATGGCGATGCCCTCAGCCCCGCGTCGATCGCAAAGGTGCGCCGCGCTCTTTCCGCGACCGCCGCCCGCCTGCAATCCGAGGGCATCGATCTGACCGGATATACGATGCCCGAAACGGTCGCCGACATGGAGGCCGCCCGCCAGGCGCTGGGATATTCGTCCGTCGACCTTCTCAGCGAAAGCTACGGGACGCGGGTGGCGCAGATCTACGCGTACCTCCACCCCGAACGCATCCATCGCAGCATCATGATCGGCGTAAACGCACCAGGTCATCTCGTCTGGGAGCCTGCCGTCACCGACGCGCAAGTGCGGCAGTATGCCGCGCTGTATCGTCGACAGAACGAAGAAGGGGAGGTAGTCACCGACCTCGCGGAGACGATGCGCAGGGTCAACCGCTCCATGCCCGCCCGGTGGCTGTTCGTCCCTATCGATCCGGGCAAGGTCAAGACGGTCGCTTTCGTCATGCTGTTTCACCGCACGTCGGCCCCGATCGTCTTCGACGCCTACCGGGCAGCGGAACGCGGCGATGCGAGCGGGCTTGCCTTGATGTCGGTCGCCTTCGACTGGATGCTGCCGTCGATGATGACGTGGGGCGAGTTCTTCGCGATAGGCAGCAGCGCCGACTTCGACCCGGCGCGCGACTATGCCCGCGATCTCGCACCGGCCGACTCCATCCTGGGCGCTCCGCTGTCACTGCTGGCCTGGGCCGGCGCGGCAGAAGGCTGGCCGATCCATCGTATCGACGATGAGCTGCGCCGCGTTCATCGCTCCGACGTGGAGACCTTGCTGGTGAGCGGCAGCATCGACTTCTCCACCCCGGCCGACATCGCCACGCGCGAGCTCCTGCCGTCTCTCTCCCGGGGTAGGCAGGTCATCCTGAGCGAACGCGGGCACGTCGCCGACTTCTGGCACTTCCAGCCCGCGGCGGCGGAGCGCCTGGTGACGAGCTTCTACGACACCGGTGCCGCCGACGATTCGCGGTACGCGTATCTCCCGATGGATTTCACACCGGCCCTGCGATTCCCCATGCTGGCAAAGATCCTGCTGGGCACCGGCGTGCTGCTGGTCGTGGCGCTGGGGGCGGCTTTCGCCGCGATCGCGCGGCGAGCTCGGAGCGCGTGGCACGCCCGGGCCGCGCGGGGCGAAACGATCCCGACAACGAGCAACTAAAAGGTTGCCTTTTTGCGGCGACGCTATATTGCACCAGGAGGTTGCATGTCATGAAAAGCAGCAATCGCATCGAAAAGTCAGTCCTTCTGCGCGTTCCCTCCACGCGTGTGGCGGGCCCTGAGCGACGCCGCGGAGTTCGGCGCCTGGTTCGGGATGAAGCTGGAGGGCGGCTTCGCTCCCGCGGGTGTCCCATTCGCGGAAGGAGCACCACCCCGGGATATACGCATCTCATCGTCGATCTGCTCGTAATGAGCATGGAGCCCGAACGGTACTTCAGCTACCGCTGGCACCCCTATGCCATCGATCCCGGCGTCGACTATTCGGTGGAACCGACGACACTGGTCGAGGTTCGCCTCGATTCTGCCCCCGAGGGGACGCGGCTCAGCATTGTCGAGTCCGTCTTCGATGCAATACCTGCCGCGCGGCGTGCAGAAGCCTTTCGCATGGATGACGAGGGCTGGACCGGGCAGATACGGAACATCGAGCGGCATGTCGCGGCCTCATAGGACCGCGGCTGCGGATCGTCGCGCGGCTCAGCGCGGAATGGCCCCTGTCGATCACGCGCCTGCGCGAGGGCGCGGCGGTAAGCCGCCAGGCGGTCACGAAGCACCTGCGGGCACTGGCCCACGCCGGGATCGTGCGCGACAGGCGCCTCGGTCGGCAGAGCATTTGGGAGCTCGAGGGAGAGGGACTGGACCAGGCACGCCAGTGGCTTGCCGGGGCGCGAAAAAGGTCCTGGTGGGCGCCGGAAGCAAGTCCCTTTCGGATTGCGATGCGGTCCTGCTCCCCGGAATCAATCTCGATTCGTATGACTCGAAGAAGCACCGCATCATCAGCATGGGAAGCTGCACAACCAACGTCCTTGCGCCGGTCATCAAGATCGTGTGGGAAGATCTCACGGCGAGTTCTATGTATGAGATCAGGCAGTGCCCGGCGCGTTCGTTTGGCGCGTTACTTCTGTCCCTTCGAAGCATTCTCGAACGCCCGTGAATGGGCCGACCGGCCGCATTGCAAGGAGGCATGCACACGGTAGGGATACGAAGGCATCGCAGAGGGACGCCCCGCTACAGAGCGCCCGACGAACTGCCGTTGACGAGAGAGCAAATGGAAGGGGAGGCAACAGGTGGACATCCAAGAAGGTCCTGACGCTTTCTGACTCCCGGACAATGCCACCTCGCTCGACGAAGATCAACGAAATTGCGTGGTTGCGGTTCCCCGCCCTTTTCTGCTCTTTGATGACTCGTTCGAGCTTCTCAATCGTATCAGGCTCGCCAGCAGAGTTCAGCCTGCGGCAGTGATCCATCCCAGCGATGTAATATGCCTCCATCCGTTGATGAGAGTTCAGCGACAGAATGCGCCCGAAACTCGTCTCGCCGTCAGAGCTTGTGCCGAGTGCAATTGGCGAATACTCGAAGATCGGGGAAAAGTCCTCAAGAGCTGATTTCCCAAGAAGATGCCGAGTCTCGGCAGCTGTCATCGAAGGCTTGCGTTCATCCCTTCCCGCGATGACAAAAACCACTTTGTCGAGCTTCATCAAGGCGATCGCAGCGAGTCCAACGAGAATGTGTCCCCAGTGCATCGGGTTCGCCGCCAAAGGGTAAACACCGACGCGCGGGGTTCTCTCCACCGACGACACCTGACCCTGGTCCTCGGCCAGAGCGAGCCTCTGAGACGGCTGTATCTGGCCGGATCTGGTCAGCTCGTGAATGCCAGAGAGCTGGCTGTCGACAATTGCCGCAATATCGTGAAGGCAGGAGCGACATTCCTCGTTCGCCGCCAGCAACGCCATTCCCTGCAGCTGCGCTCTGGTCGTAGAACGCATAGCCTGAACTGCCATGGCATTCGCCGCGAAAGTGGTTGGCATTCCTCTGCCCCGTTTCTGCGGGATCCGAAAATGGATCAGCGCGTCCGATCCTCCCCTTAGAGGACCGTGTAAAGAAAAAGCTCAAATCGGGGCAGGCCGATTTTTGCCGTTCCGATGGCCACTATTCTGTTCAGCCAGCTGTATTTTTCCGAAGATGTCTCGAAGAAAGCAGCGGAGCGGACATAGAGGTCAGAAGGAGCAATGGGCTTGCCTTGAAACATTTCCTGCATTGTCTCCGGTTTCCCGTGCATCAGCCCTCGATAGTTCATGTAGATGAACTGTTCGTCATCCGTCTTTATGGTCGTTCGCACGTCGAGCTCCCCAACACCATCAGGGCGCAAAAGGAGCCAGTCTCCCGACATCGGGAGAGTCGTGCCCTTGAACTTGGGCCCGTCGACGGTTCCGTTCACGACACGGATGATCTGGCGGTTTCCATGCGGACCTGCCCCCACGTTCTGGGGCATGTCGAGCGTCAGATCGGCATAGAACATGAACTCGGTCCTTACAGTCAGCTGTTCCATTCGGGTTGCCTCCTTTGGATGATTTGGATGAAACGGAGAAAGCGAAAACGGGCTTTGTTCGGAGGTTGGTTGGGCCTTTCTGTTCGAACGAGAAGCCCTGACATGTTGCTGGAAGTTAC
>JBEKVA010000365.1:0-4542 GCA_049514475.1 Spirochaetia bacterium | reverse complement strand
TGCGGTGCGCTGATGTCCACGATGTCCACGTCATCGCGGTGCACCATCTTCTTCCAGTCGCTCTCCGTGTGCTCCCACCCCCAGCGCTCGGCGAACGCCTTCAGGGATTCCGCGTGCCTGCCGCAGGCCACCTTCAGCACGGGCTGCGCCTCCATGTCGAAGAACTGGGGGGCTTTCAGCCACGCGTTGGAGTGAGCCTTGCCCATGAACTTGTACCCGACTATTCCCACTTTAAGAGTCTTCATTTCAGCCCTCCTGACAGTACTGCATAGTAATCCCGCTCCATCCTAGACAACCAAGTCCACTACCGGCGATCGGGGCGTCAGTACCAACAGGGGACGTTTGCACATCGGACGAGCCGGCGGTTTCGCACCTGCGCTGTCCGGCTATCACTCCGGCGGAGCCTGGGACACAACAGACGACCCGCCATCAATATAGATCGTCTGCCCGACGATAAACTCCGCTTCTTTGGAGCAGAGAAACGCGGCAAGCGAGGCAATTTCTTCTGGCTCTCCGAATCTCTTAATCGGAACCATAGCCAGCTTCTCGTTGTAGGATTCCTGGTCTTTTCGCATAGCATCGGTCATGCGCGTTAGAATGATGCCCGGACCGATGGCGTTCACGTTGATTCCTTTACCGGCCAGTTCCGCTCCGAGCTCCCGGGTGAGGTTGATGATCCCGCCCTTGGACGCACAGTATGCGGACGATCGCGGAAAAGCACGGTCACCCGAGAGCGACGCCAGGTTGATAATCTTTCCACTCTTTTGTTTTAGCATCTCACTGACCACGCGCCGTGTGCAGAAGAAAGTGCCCGTTAAGTTGATGTTGATGTGCCGTAGCCAGTCGTCGTCCGACATGTCTTCGACCTTTCTGTCGAAGAAGATGCCCGCAACGTTCAGCAGGATGTCGATCTTGCCGAACGCCTTCATCACGGCCTCCACGGTTTGATTCACCTGCTTCGAGTCGGAGACATCGGTCTTGTAGACGTAGCACTTCCTACCCAACTTCTCGATCTCTTCTTTGACGGCAGAGGCCCCATCCGGATCGACGTCTACAATGGCGATGTCTGCCCCTTCAGCCGCAAAGCGCCGGGCACATGCTTTTCCGATACCCGAACCGGCGCCAGTAATGAACGCCACTTTGCCCTTGAATCTTGAATAGTTGTCCATACTCGACTGTTCCCCTGTAACTACCTTTTCCGAACATAGCCGGTACACACCAGAGGGCTTTTCAGCCCACGCTGTCCGCGATTCTCCGCAGCTCCTTCACGCTCTGCGCCACGGCCTTGTCCTCGTCGTACTTGTAATCGGGGTGCAGGTTGTCGATCTCCACGGCCAGGAACCCCGTGTAGCCGGCGTCCTTCAGAAGCTGCGCCAGCTTCTGGTTGTCCACCAAGCCGTCGCCCACCGGCGTGGAGGAGAAGAAGTACCAGTCGTCCACGGCCGCCTCGCGGTTGGGCTTCAGGTCCTTCACGTGCGTGGACAGGGTGTACTTCGCCAGCTTCTGCATGCCCTTGATCGGGTCGTCGAGCACGCGCATGAAGTTGCCCGTGTCGAAATTGATCCCAAAGTACGGGGAGTCCACCGCCGTGATGAGGGAGAGCATCTCGTCGGCGGTGAAGTCGATGTGGTTCTCGTCGGCGATCTTCACCCCGGCGGCCGCGGCGGTCTTCACCGCTTCCCTGAACATCCGCGCGAGCTTCTGCAGCATCGGGCCGTGCGGGTCGTTCCTGAACATGAGGCTGGCCCCGCACACGCGCATCACGTCCGCGCCGATTGCCCTGGCGTGCTCGATGCTCTTCACCATGTCGGCGAACGCCGCCTCGTTCCTGCCGCCCTCCAGGCCGTCGGGGTGGCCCCAGGCGAAGACACGGTCGAGCTTGTACTCGTCGAGCATCCCCTTGAGCTCGGAGAGGTAGGAGGCGTCCAAGCGCGGGATGAAGCAGGACTCGAGGGACACCCCGTCCACCTTCAGGGCGTAGGCGCGCCGGATGAAATCCTCGGGACTCATCGTCTTCGAGGGCTTGGGCTGGTGCGGGTACACCTCGCCGAAGAACCTGTGGTAGCAGTAGCTGTCGATCCCGATCTTCATGGTTTCACCTCCGAAAAAAACGGGGGATGCCAAGGGAAACTCCTCCATTGGAGAAGGCATTCCCCGTCATGGTAACGCCCCCCGTCAGCGCGCTTTTACTTCTTGTGGTAGTAGACCTTGCTCGGCGGCACAATGTTGGGGACGGGGACGTTAGGCTTTTCGTCCACGTAACCACTCTCGTTGAGACGTGCCGTGCCGTAGTAGGAGAAAACGAACTCCGCCAGCTCTTCAAAATGGTTACGCGTCCAATGGATCTGGCCTTTCTTTGCTAAGGTGGCCTCCCCGGGGCCGCAGATGTACTCGACTACCCGCCCATTCTCCTCCACGGCGCCATTGACCACCTGTCCCCTGATCACGTATACGACCTCCTCGGCGATCTGGTGTCGGTGGGGAAAATGCTGAGAGTGTGGAGGGAATACGCAGTGACCGAACACCGCCATCGTGTCGT
Organism: Spirochaetia bacterium; assembly: GCA_049514475.1. Taxonomy (GTDB): domain Bacteria; phylum Spirochaetota; class Spirochaetia; order SZUA-6; family Fen-1364; genus Fen-1364. The sequence continues at coordinate 2,003 of JBEKVA010000365.1, read as the reverse complement.
CGTAGCAGTTTTCATTGGTGATCATGTATTGGATCTCGAACCCGGGCATCAGCCGACGAGTTTCCTCGTCGGTCTCAATCTCTGAATAGTGCCAAACCTGCTTCTTCATTCGATCCTCCTCGCGTGTTGTTGCTCGTGCACCTATCACCGGTCGGGGCTAGGATTCCCGCGTCATCAGGTTCCCTTTGCGCGGCGGCCGCATGTCGACCTCGCCACTTGCCTCGAGGCTGGGGACCCCGTAGTAAACGAAGATAAACTCAGTGGGCTCGTCGAAGGGGTTGCGGCACCAGGTGGTCTGGCCCTTCTTTACCCACAGCGCCGTACCAGCGGGGCAGACGGTCTCCACGTCCCCCTCTTCGGTTGTCACGCCAATCACCAGCTTGCCCTTGATCACGTACATAGCCTCCGGCGCGTGCACGTGTTTATGCTTGTGGTGGCCCGACCGCGGGGGAAAAATGCAGTGCCCAAGCACCCCCGAGTCATTGCCTTCCACCGTGCGGTCAGTGAGCATGTACTCAATCTCGAACCCAGGCATGATCTCGGCCACCTCGGGGTCCTCCGGGATCTCCGTGTAGTGCCAGGCATGCTTCTTTTTGGGCCTGAAATCGTCAACACCAACGCCCATGTCTGTCCCTCCTATTGTGTGCTGTACTGCTCCGCCCAGCGGAGCTTCCGTCAGCCCGCTCCGCTCAAGGGATGCGGGCCGTGACTCCGCCGTCGGCCACGATCGTTGTGGCGGTGATGTGTGACGCCGCATCGGAGACGAGAAAGAGCGCCACCTGCGCGATCTCTTCGCTCTTGCCTAGCCTGCCCTGCGGTCCGATCTCCTCCAAATGCCTCAGCTGCTCATCGGTCCAGCAGCCGAGGAACATGGGCGTTGCGATGTGCCCGGGGGCAATGCAGTTCACGCGGATGTTCTTCGATGCCGACTCGATTGCAGCAACACGCGATAGGGAGATAATCCCGCCCTTGGATGCAGCGTAGGCAGGAATGCCCTTGTACGCTTCCAGGGCTGCGATCGAGGCGAAGTTGACGATGGCCCCTCCGCCTGATCTCTCCATCTCGGGGATCGCGTACTTCATCCCCAGCCAGACGCTGAAAAGGTTCACTGAGATGACCTTCATGAAGGTCTCTTCTGCGCAATCTACCGTCGATCCTTCGCTTGCCACGATACCGGCGATATTCATCAGGATGTCGAGCTTGCCGAACGTCTCTACGGTCATGCGTACTATATTCTTCACTTGCTCTGGAGAAGAAACATCAGCCTTAATGAAGATGCACTCCCCTTTACAGCCGCATATCAGGGACTGGGTCTCCTTGCCACCCTTTTCTGAACAGTCGACAATGGCTACCCGCGCGCCTTCCTTTGAAAAGAGTAGGGCTGTGTCCCTTCCCATGCCGGAGCCCCCCCCTGTTACAATCGCCACCTTGTCTTGCAACACACCCATGCTCGTGCCTCCACCCCTCTCAGCTAAAGCCCCAAGTACGCCACTTTCAGCTCTTTCATTCCAAGCAGCTCCTGCCCCTTGCCCTCCATAGCGATGCAACCGCGCTCCATTACGTAACCACGGTGCGCTATGGAGAGGGCCTTCTGCACGTTCTGTTCAATCAGCATGACGGTAGTGCCGATTTCTCGGCTGATCCTCTTGATGGCCTCGAAGAGCTCATGCGTGAGAATGGGCGCTAAGCCCCAGGACGGCTCATCGAGCATCAAGAGCTTCGGGCTTCCCATCAGGGCGCGGGCGGTCGCGAGCATCTGCTGTTCCCCGCCACTCAGCGTGCCGCCGAGCTGGGTACGCCGCTCATTCAAGCGGGGGAAGAGGTGATACACGAGGTCGAAGTTCCGCTTCCGGTCGCGCCTTCCTTTCTCAGTTGATGAACCAACCATGAGGTTCTGCTCCACCGTGAGGAAGCTGAAAATCTGCCTGCCTTCAAGAACCTGAATTACCCCCTTTGCAACCACCTTGTCGGGCTGAAGGTCGTGGATTGGTTCCCCATCGAAA
>JBEKVA010000364.1:0-4545 GCA_049514475.1 Spirochaetia bacterium | reverse complement strand
GATGCAATGTCGATGCCGATGGTCGGGCCGTCGAGGATGAACACCTTCGGGCTGGTGGCCAGCCATTTTGCAAGGACCACCCGCTGCTGGTTTCCCCCGGAGAGGCTCCACGCGCGTACCTTCACGGAGGGTGCCTTGATGGCGAGCTCGGACAGCCACGACTCCTCCGTCTTTCTCATGCGCACCGGGTCGAGCAGGCGCAGGAAGCCGAGGAGCTTCTTCAATACCGTGATGGCCATGTTGTCACCGATGGACTGGCCGATGAACAGGCCCTGCGTGAGCCTGTCTTCGGGCAGGTAGCCGATGCCCAGCCGCACCGCGTCCTGGGGGGAGCGGATGCGCACCGTCTTTCCGTTCAGCAGTATCTCCCCGGAATCCGGGTGGTTCAGGCCAAAGAGGGCCAACGCCAGCTCGGTCCTGCCTGATCCGATGAGCCCCGTGAGCCCGAGGATCTCCCCCGCGCGCAGGGAGAAGCTCACGTCCTGGAAGTGGCCGCGCCGGCTCAGGTGGCGCACCTCCAGCAGCGGAGGCAGACCGTCTGCCTCCGCGCTGAAGCGGTACGGGGTGTACTGGATGTTGCGCCCCGTCATGAGGAATGTAAGCTTCCGATCGTCCAGCTCCGCGGCGGGGTAATCCCCGACCTTCTTTCCGTCACGGAGGATGGTCACCACGTCGGCGATTTCGAAGACCTCGCTCAGCTTGTGGCTGATGAAGAGGGTGGAGATGCCCTTCTTTTTAAGCCGGGCGATCACGGAGAACAGGCGGTCGACGTCCTTGCGCGTGATGGCGGAAGTGGGCTCGTCCATGATGATGAGCTTCGTCCCCTGGGTGAGGCTGCGCGCTATGGCCACGATCTGGCGCTTGGCAACGGAGAGGTTCAGCACCAGGGCGTCCAGGTCGATCTCCTCCCCGACCTCCGCCAGGCCGCGGGCCGCCACGGAGCGCACCTCGCGCCAGTTCACGAAGCTCGCGCGGCGCTCCACGAACTGGTTCAGCGAGATGTTCTCAGCGACCGTGGTGTTGGGGTACAGGGAGAGGTCCTGGTAGATGATCTGGATGCCTTCGCGGATGGCGTCGATGGCCGCCAGGTGCTCGTGGGCGCGGCCGTTGATGACGATCTGCCCGGTGTCGGGGGTCACCACGCCCCCGATGCACTTGATGAGGGTCGACTTGCCCGAGCCATTCTCACCGACAAGGCAGTGTACCTCGCCGACGCCGATTGCGAGACTCACGTCGTTGAGAGCCTGGACGCCTTCGTAGGCCTTGGAGATGCGGCGCACCTCGAGGAACGCGTCAGCCATGCTTTCCCCCGGGAACAAAAAAGGGTTGACCGGATAGTCGCACGAGAGTGCGGCGCCGATCAACCCGAGGTTTCGGTCGGAGAGATCGACTACAGCTTGTACTTCCCGTCGGGCGTCATCCAGTCCTTCAGGTTGTCCTTGTTCACGTCCACCCACGCCGCGCCGTAGATGACCGGCACGCCGGAGGGGTTCTTCTTGATCGTGATCTTCTGGTAGCCGGGCCTGCCCATATCCATGCCCTCTTTGACCTTGTTGCCCTTCAGCAGCTCGTACGCCGCCCGCGCGGTGACGTAGCCGGCATCGGCGGGGACCCAGAAGTGGATGGAGACGACCGCGCCGCTCTGGATATAATCACCAGCCACGGAGGGGAGGCAGGTGCCGAACGCGGCCACCTTGCCGATGAGGCCCTTCTCCGTGATGGCCTGGCCCGCGCCCGGGACGGTGGTCATTGCGCTGCCCATGACGGTCTTCAGGTCAGGGTAGGCCTTCAGCAGCTCCAGGACCTTGTCGTGGGCGATCTGCTGGTTCTCCTGCTCCTCCTGCCTGTCGGTGGGCATCTTCAGGCCGGGGTACTTCGCCTTGGCCTGCGCCACCTCGCCATCGACCCACTGGTTGTGCGTGGTGGAGGTGAGGTGTCCGACGAACGGCACCCACAATCCCTTGTTGCCCATCCACTTGGCCATGACATCCATCATGTGCTTGCCGTAGGCAGTGTTGTCGAACGCCTCCACGTCATAGCTGACCTGTTGCTGGACTGACGCCTCGTGGGTGAGGGTGAAGATGCCTGCGTCGTTGGCCCTCTTGAACGATGAGACCAGAGATGCGGGATCGTTGGGTACTGCCAGGATGGCGTTGACCCCCTTCGCGGTGAGGTCCTCGATGATCTTCGCCTGCACGGCGGGGTCCGCCGTGGCGCCCCCGGTCTGGGAGGCGGTGATATCGGGGTGGTCCTGGCCGAATGCCGTGATGCCGGTTCTCATGTTGTCGAACCAGGCGATCCCTTCAAGCTTCACTACCATGACGATGCTCTTCTGCTTCCCCGCAGCAAACACCAGCGGAGAAAGGAAGAGGATCGCCAGGAGGATCACGAGGAATTTCTTCATGAAAGGCCCCCTTCTTGATCTTTTCGAAGGGAGACGTCCCGGGGTCCCGGGCGTGCGTGCCCCTTCGTAACGCAAAATTTAGCGCTTTAATCCGGCGCTCGTCAATAATAATATTAGTTGACAACGAACGCCCCGACTGTACAATTTTCCCGTCGTGCACGGGACGTTCGTGCCAAGGAGGCCCCATGAAGAAGTTCATCAACGACCCGAAGCATTTCGTGGACGAGATGCTCGAGGGAATACTGCTCGCTCACCCCGACCAGCTTTCCTTTGCCGCCGGGGACCGCCGCTGCATCGTCAGGGCGGGCTCGCCGCGGAAGGGCAAGGTAGGCATTGCCACCGGCGGAGGTTCGGGGCACCTGCCGCTGTTCCTGGGCTACGTAGGGCAGGGCATGCTGGACGGCTGCTCGGTGGGCGGGGTTTTCCAGTCTCCCAGCGCCGAACAGATGCTGAACGTGACAAAGGCAATCAGCGGCGGGGCAGGGGTGCTGTACATCTACGGCAACTACGGCGGGGACATCATGAACTTCGACATGGCAAAGGACATGGCTGCCATGGACGATATCAGCGTGGAGCAGGTGGTGGGCGCTGAAGACGTTGCCTCGGCGCCGAAGGGGCAGGAGGGAAAGCGCCGCGGGGTGGCGGGCATCTTCTTCCTTTACAAGTGCGCCGGCGCCATGGCCGAGACCCTGGCCCCGCTGGCAGAGGTGAAGCGCGTTGCCGAGAAGGCGGCCGCCAACGTGCGGACCATGGGGGTTGCCCTCTCGCCGAACATCGTGCCCGAGGTCGGCAGACCGCAGTTCTCACTCGGGGAGAACGAGATGGAGATCGGCATGGGCATTCACGGGGAACCGGGGATCCGCCGGGGCCAGCTGAAGCCCGTTGACGGGATCGTGGAGGAGATGCTGGGGCCGGTCATCACCGACCTTCCCTACCCGGCCGGCTCCGAGGTGGCGGTGCTCATCAACGGGCTGGGGGCGACGCCCAAGGAGGAGCTGTACCTCATCTACCGCAAGGTCGCTCTCATGCTGAAGGAAAAGAAGATCTCCGTGTTCCACGTGTACGTGGGGGAGTTCGCCACCTCCCTGGAGATGGCGGGGGCCTCGATATCGCTTCTGAAGCTCGACACCGAGCTGGAGATGCTCCTGTCGAAGCCGGCGCGGACGCCGTTCTTCGAGCAGGCGCAGCTGGGCTCATGAAAACCCTCGGGGCCCGGGACATCAGGACAATCGTCTCCGTCATTGCCGCCATCATGGCGGAGAAAAAGGATGAGCTCATCAGCCTCGACGGTGCCATGGGGGACGGGGACCTGGGACTGACGATGGAGAAGGGCTTCGCGGCGGCGCGCGATGACGCCGCGGCGGCGGCGGAGACCGACCTGGGCAAGCTCCTCATGAAGATCGGCATGGCCATTGCCCGCGCAGCCCCCTCCACCATGGGTACCCTGGTGGGCTCGGGGTTCATGTCCGGGGGCAAGGTGGTGACGGGCGCCGCCGCCCTGGGCGTGGGGGAGATGGCGTCGTTCTTCGAGGCTTTCACCGCCGGCGTCATGCAGCGGGGAAAATCGAAGCCGGGAGAGAAGACCATCGTCGACGTGCTGCTGCCTGCCTCGGAGGCCCTGAAGGCGTCGGCCTCCGCCGGGGTGGACCTGCCCGCCGCATTCCGCGGCTTCCGCGCCGCGGCCGCGTACGGCCGCGAGCAGGCAAAGGGCATGGTCGCCCAGCACGGGCGGCTTGCCTATTACCAGGAAAAATCGAAGGGCCAGGAGGACCCGGGCGCGGTTGCCTGCACCTATATCCTCCAGGGGTTCTGCGACCACATCGCCGGGCAGGAATGATCGAAGCGGAGGGCCTCGTCAAGCGCTACGGTCCCTTCGAGGCGGTGAAAGGGGTCAGCTTCCGCGTCGAGACGGAGCAGGTCATCGGGCTTCTGGGGCCCAACGGCGCCGGCAAGACTTCCATCATGCGCATCCTCACCTGCTACCACTTTCCCACGGCGGGCACCGCGCGGGTGGACGGGCACGACGTGGTTGCCCATCCGCACCGTGTCCGTCGGAGCATCGGCTACCTGCCGGAGAACGCGCCGCTGTACGATGACATGAAGGTGCACGAGTACCTTTCCTTCATAGCCGACGCGCGGGG
>JBEKVA010000363.1:0-4549 GCA_049514475.1 Spirochaetia bacterium | reverse complement strand
GATCACACGGAGCGGATGCTCCGCGCGCTGGGCGTGCGCGTCGAGCAGGTGGATGGCGAGCTCCTTACGTGCCCTGTGCAGGATCTGCGGGGCTTCGAGATGGAAGTCCCTGGTGACATCTCCTCGGCAGCATTTTTCCTCGCAGCGGCTCTGATTTCGGGCAGGCATCTCACGGTGCGCAGATGCGGGGTGAACCCTACACGGAGCGGCCTGCTGGAGGTCATGCGGCGCATGGGCGCACGCCTTTCCGCGCAGGAAGAAAAGAGCTCTCTCGGTGAGCCCGTGGGAACCATTATTGCCGAGCCCGGGGAGCTCCGGGGCACGAAGGTGAGCGCCGCGGAGGTGCCCGAGCTGATCGACGAGGTGCCGCTCCTCGCCGTGCTGGGGCTTTTTTCCCGGGGGATCACGGAGGTAAGAGGGGCCGAGGAGCTGCGCTTCAAGGAAAGCGACCGCCTGGAGATGATCGCCAGCATGGCGAAGTCACTGGGCGGGAAGATCGAGGTCTTCCCTGACGGGTTTGCCATTGAAGGCCCGCAGGCGCTTCATGCCGGCACGGTGGACCCACGGGGAGACCACAGGATCGCCATGGCGGCAGCCGTGGCTGCGGCCGGGATTCCCGGCGGGGTGAATGTGACAGGCTTCGAGTGCGCCCGCGTGTCCTACCCAGATTTTGCGCGCGATTTCGCGGCACTCGGGGGAGAGATCGGGTGAGCGTCGAGCTCTCCTTCGATATCGCCGGCACGCGCACGGAGGTCCACTTCGTGGCCCAGCCGGCCGCGACAGGCTGCACGGTGACCGTGTTCGACGAGAACACCCTTCGCCTGTTCGGCGCGGGGAAAGGCACCGTGGTGTCCCTCCCGCCCGGTGAGACCTCCAAGACGTGGGAGAACATCCATCGCATCCTGGAGCGCTGCGCCTCAATCGGCATGGAAAGGGACGCGTCGATCGGCGGGGTGGGGGGCGGCGTGGTCTGCGACATGGCCGCTTTTGCGGCATCCCTGTACATGCGGGGGTGCGGGCTGGTCCTCGTGCCCACGACGCTGCTCGCCATGGCAGATGCGTCCCTCGGCGGGAAGACCGGTGTCGACTTCATGGGGTACAAAAACCTCGTCGGATCGTTCTACCCTGCCTCCCGCATCCTGATTGCCGCAGGCTCGGTGGCAAGCCTGCCCGAGCGCGAGTATCTTTCGGGCCTGGCAGAGGTCATCAAGACGGCACTTATCGGTGACGAGGAGCTCTTCCTCCTGCTGGAGGAGAAGCGCGCCGCCGTGATGGCGCGGGACCCCTCGATCGTGGAGGCAATGATCCGGCGCTGCATCGCCGTGAAGGGACGGATCGTCCAGGAGGACCCGAAGGAGAGGGGGGTCCGTGCGCTGCTGAATCTCGGGCACACCTTCGGCCATGCCCTGGAGACGGCCAGCGGGTTCTCGGGGTGGACGCACGGGGAAGCCGTTGCCTGGGGCATGGGCAGGGCGCTCGCCGCGGGGGAGCGCCTGGGCGTGACCGACCCCCGGCTTCGCGCTCGGGCGGAGTCCCTCCTGCGCGCCTACGGCTTCCGCCTCGATGAGCGGCCGGCCTACGCCGTCCTTGCTCCCGCCTTCGAGAGGGACAAGAAGCGCCGCGGGGGAAAGATCCGGCTCGTCGTGGCGTGCGGGATGTGCGACGTGCGCGTGATGGAGGTCGGCGAGCGCGACGTTGCGGCGGTCCTGGCCGACGGCGCGGAAGAAGCGAAGGAGCGGGCGGCGAGATGAAAATCGAGAAGTCGACATTCGAGCAGCATGTGCGCCTCTTCGACCAGGGGGCGGTGATCTTCAGGGAAAACGACGAGGGCGACGAGATGTTCATCATCATCACCGGCCTCGTGGAAATCCGCAAATCTACCGGCGCTTCCTCCAGCAAGATCCTCACCACGCTGCAGAAGGGGGACATTTTCGGGGAGATGGCGATCATCGAGAAGCAGCCCCGCTCGGCCACCGCGGTGGCGGTCCAGCCCACCCGCGTGCTGGTGCTCAACGAGAAGCTCTACGATTCCATGGTGGCGACGAACCCTGATTTCGCGCGCAAGATGAACAAGGTCCTCTCCGAGCGCATCCGGCGGGCGGACGCCATCATCCAGAACATCATGACCACCAACAGGCAGAACCAGCTCTGGGCGGGGCTGCTCCAATACGCGCGGGAGAAGGGAGTCGCCACGTTCAAGGGCTCCCGTGTGAGCATCGCGGATTTCACCCTCTGGGGCATCGAGCACCTGGGGATGACGGAGAAAGACGTGCAGTCCATCCTCGCGCAGTTCCTGAAGCGAGAGGTGATCTCGTTCTCCGCACGCGGAAAAGAGGAGATCCTCGTCGTGCCGCGGGAGGGACTGACTCTGCCGGAGGGCTGAGCCTCCCCGACGTGCCGGCCCATAGTGAACCGGCGTCAGCCTTTGCCGACCAGGTAGCTCATCTCGTCCTTGACCTCGGCGGTCGCCGAGACGATCCCCATGGCGGACTTCTGCACCAGGTTCACGGTTTCGGTCGTGGAGGCGAACTTGCCCGCCACTGCTGAGACCACCAACATCACGTCCTGAAACATCTTCTTCAGCTCCGCCGAGTAAGGCCTGATCTTCAATATCTCGTCCTTGGAATCCTCTGCCAGCTTGCCCACCTCCTGAGCCACAACGGCAAACCCTCTGCCGTGCTCTCCTGCCCGCGCCGCCTCGATGCTTGCGTTCAGGGAGAGGAGGTTGGTCTGGTCAGCCATCCTGATGATGGACTGGACGATCGGATCGAGGTTTTCCACCGTAGCGGAGGAGCTGTTCACCTTCTGCACGAGGTCCTTCAGCCCGACGTTCAATTCGTTGAAGAGGGCCACGAGCTTCTCCGAGGTCTGGGACACCGCCACGTTCCCGTTCTCCATCCTCCCGAGCAGGTCTGAAATCCTCTGTGCTTTTTGAAGATTCTCCTGGAATTTCTCCTCGACTACCGCCCGCATCTTTTCAGTCTCCTCCAGGGCGTTCCTGGCCTTCGTCGCCTCGGTTTCCGCTTTCTGGATCTCCTGCTCAAGGGTGTTGCCGTTGAAATAGTGGTGGCAGTTCTCCGGCTTGTTCACCCCGTTAAAGATCGCGGTGGCCATGGATTCGCATTTCTTGTATCCGCAGGAGTTGCAGTTGTACAGGTCTTCTGCCGTGAACTTCCGCATGGAGGCATAGACGGTCTTCAGCTCTGCCGCGTTCGGTACCCTGATCCGGTTGTTCTCCCTCAGGTCGAGATACGTCCGATTGTACAGGTCCTTTTTCCAATGCTTTCTGACCTGCGCCTCGATTTTCTTTTTTCCCCTGAACTGCTTTCGCGCATTCCTGCTTCTCTCCGCGACCCAATGCTCCAGCTCGTCGTGCGACCTGCTGCGCGAGGAGGTGCCGGTGCCGCCGTTGCATCCGCTCACGCAGTTGAGGCAGTCGATGATTGCGGGTGAGACACCCTTGGCAAGCGCTTCGGGCAGGCGTGAGAAGTACTCGTAGATTGTCTCAGGCCCCTCGATCTTTCTCGTCACGGACCTGATATCCGGGTTCCACCGCTCCGCGGTCTCCAGCAGCCCTCCCGGCGTTGAGAACAGCACGGCCCTCTCCGCCGCCGGGGTGTCGAATCCCGTCTCTGGAAACTTTCGCAGATCGAGTGTGTTCTCTTCGAAATAGCGCTCGAGGGAAATGAATGTGACGTTGTAATCGCCTGTCCCCGTCTCGGTGAACTCCCTTTTCTTCGCGATGCAGGGGGAGATGACGGCAAACTTGTGCTTCCCGTACTTCGGGGAGAACTCCTTGACCCACTTGATGGTATGGAGCATGGGACTGTCCGCCGGGGCGAGATGGGTCACGAGGTCGGGCTGGTAGACCTGGAGGTAGGTCACGATGGCAGGGCACGGCTGTGAGATCACCATGCGGGGGCTGGCCTTCTTCACGTGCTCCAGGTACGAATGCACCGTCAGCTCGGCGCCAAAGCTCACGTCGAAAAGCGCCTTGACCCCGATGCTTTTCAGCCAGCCGTTCAGGCGGAGGTACGTGCCGGGAAAGTTGGCGGCAACCGCGGGCGCCACAATGGCGACGACATTCTGTCCGCTGCGCACGTCCTTGAGGAATGCCGGGAAATCATCGATGACGTGGCGCGCACCATGCGTGCAGGCGGTCAGGCAGGAGCCGCATCCGATGCACATCTCCGTGTTGATGGTGATGAACTCTCCGCTTCCGTCGTTGCAGTACTTGACGGGGCACGCGGCAATGCATGCGTGGCAGTTCTTGCACAGATCCTTGTCGACGCCCACTACTTCAGCGAGAGCTTTGCGACCCATGTGCGCCTCTCATTCACGTTCGTTGATTGAAGACTATCTGCCGGTGCAATCTGCAAGACTCATGCCACGCGCCTGGACTTTATTCCGGCCCGATCGAATGATACACATTCGTATATGGGAAAAGAAATTAGGCGATAAGCGCTGGCGTGCCGCCGGCGTTGAGAATCTTGCTCAGAACGGATTGCACCATGCCATGGAACAGCTGTTCGTACACGATGGAACAGCC
>JBEKVA010000362.1:0-4557 GCA_049514475.1 Spirochaetia bacterium | reverse complement strand
TTGGCAATGACGAAATCGATCGCGTGCTCCTGGCGTATCTTTGCGAGCAGCTCCTTCGCGACCCAGACGCCGGACTTGCCGACGATCTCCCCGACAAAGAGGATACGCACGGGTGCCATCAGAAGAGGATACCGGCAGATCGCAATCTTGACAAGTTCAGCGCCTTTTTGCTACGTTTCTTAACTGGCCCGGATGGTGAAATTTGGTAGACACGCTAGATTCAGGGTCTAGTGCCGGCAACGGTGTGGAGGTTCAAGTCCTCTTCCGGGCAGAATAAGTCCTTACGTTGTAAGGAAAAAAGGAAACCACCGAAAACGGCGTTTCCGTGTAGCTCTCACTCTGACACTGGCTCTGACCTTGAGCCAGGAGGGGAGACATCATGGAACGTCGCAAAAGTCCATACAGTATCCACAAGCGCCCAACTAAGCGCAAAAACCGGCACGTCTACTATGCTCGGTTTCGCAACGACGTTGGCGGATACGACAACGCGATCTCTACGGGCTGCTTCAATCGAGATGATGCGGTACGTTGGTGTGAGAAGCGCCTCGTCGAGGTTCGAGAGCGCAAGACCAGCCTTACATTCAAAGAGTTTGCGGAGGGATTCTGGAAGCCATCAGGGTCTTATGCTGAAGGACGAATCGCACATGGCTTCACCCTTTCTGCGGGCACACTGTATGTCGCAAACCTGATTACAAAGAAGCACGTAATCCCCAAATGGGGCGCCTGTCGGCTTCGCGATCTTACCTCTGGGAAACTTGACGCGTGGATTGTCCAGCTTCGGAAGGATGGCGAACTGGCACCGGCATCAATCAACCACATTCTGCAGGCCATGCGCACAATTCTTGGTCAGGCAACATCCGAGGGACTTATCAACGAGAACCCTGCTTCATTCGTGAAGCCGGTCAAACTGGTTCAAACCCAGCGCGGGATTTTGACTTTTGAGGAGGTCAGGCAACTCCTTGCTTCGTCCTCGATTTGGCGCAATCAAACCCACTTTGTCTTAAACCTTGTCGCCGCATGTACAGGAGCACGGATGGGGGAATTGCGCGCGCTCCAAGCCCAGAACGTTTTCCCCGATCACATCGAAATCCGTCGTAGTTGGGAAGACCACAGCGGATTCAAAGATCCGAAATGGGGCAGCTCACGAAGTATTCCAATTGCCGCAACGATTTTCACGAGATTAACTGAGTTGGTCGCTGGCGCAGACTCCGACGCGTTCGTGTTTCGCGGTGGTGATCGACAGAATACGCCTCTCGGCAAGCATTCAATTGAAGGCGCGCTCTACGAGGCAATGAAAAAAATTGGCATCAACGACAGAGAGCGCCGTGACAGGCGGCTTTCTTTCCACGGATGGCGCCACTGGCTAAATACAGCTCTCCGATCTCGCGGGCTCCCCGACAGCAAGTTACGTCTCATTACTGGTCATCGATCAGAGGCTATGAGCGATCGATACACGCATTATCAAGCATCTGATCTCTCGGAGGTGGTAGAGCTTCAGAATGGACTTGTTGCGGGCTCAACTTTGGGGCTTCGGTCTACTCGGGATAAGCAAGGGGCGCCAGGTCACAATCCCAGTAGCGCTCACTCCAGAAGCAGCAAATCATTGGGAACGTGACCAGAATGAAGATAGAACAACTTCCACCTATGTGCCGACAAACACGCGGCACGAACACCGACAACTTATGGTATCGCGAGCTCTCTAACGAGCTATATCTGGACTTCGACAAGATCGAAAGCCGGGAAGTGTCTCTGGATTCGGCGGCGAAGAATCGAATCTGCCGCCTCTGTGAAGAGTTTCTGGCGGAAGTGGAATTGTACTGCTTCGCCCCTCCCTTCGGCGCGGAGGCTTCCAAATACAAGGCGCGAGCAATCTTCAAGAAAGCAATGGCGGCCGAAAGGGCTTTGAACGAGCTCTCTCTATTATCCTACGACGCTGTCTTGCATGGTTTAAACCTCTTTGAACCGGTAGGAAGTAGCCGGTACCTGTTTTCGGTGAAACGGGCGATAAGCCTCGTTAGAAAGATTGGGCAAGCGGCTGAGAAGCGATCTTTGGAAGCTCGGTCGGCAGGACGTCCTGAGCTTTTGGATTTCAAGCACTTGGTGATTGAGTTGTACCGCACATATCTGGCCTGCGGCGGTTCGGGCCTCGTCACATGGGACAAAAGTCGCAAGCGCTACAAAGGCTATCCCATTTTTTTCGTCCGCCGGGTCATAGACCAACTCCGACCTCTTGTCCCGTTGGCTGTCTCGAAGAAGTTTCTGCCCGGAAAGGAGAGTTCCATCAGTCGGACCGCCGCAGAAGCGATCAAGGATTTTGAGAGGAAGCAAAAATGTGGGTTGAAAACAGGCAAAACTGGCCATATTTCTGCCTTCCTCGAAATTCGACTCCCAACTCATTCAGGTGATACGGTGCCCTCATGAACAACGAAAAAACCATGATCCCGTCCACTAGCATCAACCTGATCGACTACAGTGCAGCCGCAGCGCTACTGGGCATCAGGCCTCAAAGTCTTAGAAGGCTGGTATCGCAACGACGCATACCGCACCTTCACGTGGGAAGACTCGTCCGATTCGATGTCCAGGACCTACAAGAGTTCCTGAACTCGCAGAAGGTTCCGGTTGGAAAGCCGAGAGTCCAGCGTCCATGAGCAGGAATACTTTCAGCTTGGCGCGGCAAGTAGTCACCGCTTCACTGATAGAACGCATGTTCGGATGTGAAAGCTCGCGGTGGGAAGGTGATGAGTACAAGACGCTATCACCCCTTCGCACTGACACGCACACCGGATCATTCACAATTAGTAAAGACGGACGCTGGTATGACTTTGCCACGGGCGAAGGCGGAGATTTCATCGACCTCGTTGGGCGGGCTAAGAACTGTCCGCCACTCGAGGCGGCCAAGCACATTGTCCGTGAAGCAGGATGTGGTGAAGCTTTGGCGGTCCGCCAAGATCGAGCCAAGTCCAGCGCGATCCTTCCGATCCCGGCTGCGGCAAGTGATTGCCTCGAAACTGCATTCGACAACGACCTGACGCGACGGCGTTACGGCGGCCTTGTAGGGACCTGGCCTTACCGTCATGCGGACGGCCAACTGGTCTTCTATGTTTGCAGGTACGAAGCCGAGAACGCCAGGAAGAGCGTTATCCCGTGGTACTTCGGAGAGGACGACTCGTGGCATCCCGGTCAGCCCTTGGCGACGGGGCGACCGCTTCTTCGGCTGCCTGAACTACTGAATAGTCAATCCGCTGTTTTGATTGTCGAAGGTGAAAAGTGTGCGACGGTCGCTGTTCCCAAGGGCTTCCCGTTTTTTGTCACAACTTGGAGCGGCGGTGCTCTTGCAGTTGCAAGAACTGACTGGACTCCGCTTATCAATCGGGAAGTGGTGGTCTGGCCTGATGCCGATGAGCCTGGCTGTGAAGCCGCTCTTGCGATAAGAGCCCAACTGCCCCATGCAAGGGTACTTCGAATCGAGGATAGGCCAGCGGGTTGGGATATCGCGGACGCCGTGTCTGAATCCATTGACCTGGAACGATTTATCAGGAATTGTCCAACCGAGAGAATCGGTCAGGTCGAACCTGGGTGCGGTTCACCAAGACTCACCATACAACGCGCTTCGGATATCGCTACGCGCCCTGTCGACTGGCTGTGGGAAAACAGAATTCCCCTTGGTGAGTACTCGGTTCTGGTAGGCCATCCTTCCTCTGGGAAGTCAACCTTTGCAGCGGCCCTTGCAGCTCACGTAAGCGCCGGGATCCCATTCCCCGATGGCACAAAGCCGGTAGTTGGAGATGTGCTCTTTCTATCGGCGGAAGAGTCGGCAGCGAAAGCGCTTGTTCCGCGGCTACGTGTCGCCGGCGCTGCACTCGATAGAGTTTCAATCGCAGACATTCGACTCAAGCGCACTGATCGTGCTGAGCTTTTCACTTTGGCTGATGGCACATCTCCAATTGAGGCGGCCCTGGACGAAATGAATTGCCCGCGGCTAATCATCATCGATTCGCTGACCAGCTGCACCGCCGGGATCGACACCTTCCGAACGGACGCGTTCGGACCGGTCCTGGCGGATCTCGCCCAACTTAGCGAAAGAAGAAATGTAACGACTCTTTGCCTCGCCCACTTCACAAAGTCAGTCACCAACGGCGCCATGCTCCGCGTGCTGGGCAGCGTTGCGGTAGTGGCGCTGGCGCGGGCGGTCTACATGCTCGCAAGGCATCCGGATGACGCTAAACGATCTCTATTCGTACCAGTTAAGAACTCCTATGCCCCCCTTGGGGAAGCTATTGAGTTCTCTCTTGTCTCAACTGAGTCGGGGAAACTTCCCCAGATCCGCTGGGGTGAGCAGGTGGAGGGGGTCGAAGCAGATTCGCTGATTGCCCTGGACGATGTTGACCGCAGACGAGAGCGATCCGATGCCATGGAACTGCTCACTGAGGTCCTGGGCAGCTCTGAGGAGGTGCTGGCGCATGAAATCTATACCTTGGGCGCCGAGCGTGGACTGTCAAAGACAACGGTCTGGCGAGCCGCCAGGGACCGCAAAGTCGAAATAGAGGGCAAGGGACG
>JBEKVA010000361.1:0-4563 GCA_049514475.1 Spirochaetia bacterium | reverse complement strand
CGCACATGAGCCTGATGGTGGTGGTTTTTCCGGCACCGTCGGGCCCGACGAGGGCGAACATCTCGTGCTCTTCCACGCGCAGGTGCAGCCCGTCGACGGCCGTCAGCCCGCCATAACGTCGCGTCAGGCCGTCGATCTCGATGGCCGCGGGGGCGTCGCGAATAGGCCCGCTCATCAGGAGCCGGCCCCAGGTCTATCGCCGGCAGCGCCGGACGCTTTTTCGGCGGAAAGCACGGCGTCGGCCGGCATCCCGGGCTTGAAGATGCCCTCGGGGTTGGGGACCTCGATACGGACGGCGTACACGAGCTTCACCCTCTCGTCCTTCGTCTGCACGTCGCGGGGGGTGAACTCCGCCACGGGGGAGATATAGGTGACCCGGCCCGGGAAGACTTTTCCCGGATGGGAGTCCACGGCGACCCCTGCCACTTCTCCCAGCCGGATTTTTCCCAGGTCGGGCTCGGGCACGTAGATGGTCAGCTTCATGGTGCGCAGGTCTGTAATCACGAACAGCCCCATGCCGGGGGCTGCCAGCTCCCCCCGCTCCATGAGCCTCTCGGTGACGACGCCGGAGACGGGCGCCTTCACCTCGCAGTCGTCGATGGACTTCAATAATAGCCGCACGGACCACGTTGCCTGGTCGAGCCTGGCAAGGGCGGCTTTCACATCCTCTGGCCGGGCGAAGTTCTGCAGCTTTTTCAGGGCCTGCTCCGCTGCCGCGGCCTGCGCTTTTGCCGTTGCGAAGCGCAGCTCGGCGTCGTCGCGCTGCTTGCGCGTGGCGGCACCTGCGTCCGCAAGGCTCTTCATGCGCGTGAAATCCTCTTGCGCGCTGCGCAGCGTTTCATTGGCCTGGTTGAGCTGCTCCTGCGCCTGCGCGAGGTCTTCCCCGCGCGCCCCGTTGGTCAGCAGGTCCAGCTGCGCCCGCGCCAGCGCAACGCCGCTTTTCGCCTGTGCCAGCTGGATGTCGAGGCTGACGTGGTCGATGCGCGCCAGCAGGTCGCCTTCCCTGACGCTCGTTCCCTCGTCAGCCGCCAGTTCCTTCACCTCGCCCGCGGACCGGGAGGACACCTGCACGCTGGTTGCCTCCATCGTGCCGGATGCCTCGATGGCGCGGGCGGCGTGCTGGCATGCGCCGAGGGCGGCGCATGCGAGTGCGGCCAGAAGTATCCTGTTCATTTCTTTCCCTCCTGGGAGAAGAGTTGACGCTGCGCCTTCTCCGTCAGGATCCCGCCGAAGAGGATGCGGATGAAGGCATCGAAGAGCTCGCTCGGGGGAAAGGGCAGCCTGACGAACTGCGCGGGGTTCAGCACTGCGCTGAAGGCATTGACGAAGAGGACCGGCACCAGCCGGCCGTCGATGTCCCCGCGTATGTACCCGCTCTTCCCCCCCTCCTCGAGGAGGCGGGTGACGACGGCGAACACGTAGTCCCGGCGGAAGCCGTCGATGCGCTCCCACAGCTGCGGTTCGTGGTAATAAAGGTCCCTGATGAGGTTGTCCCCGATGGCGCCGAGCTGGCGCGTGACGATCTGCAGGATTTCCCTCAGGCGAACGGGGAAAGCGACCTCCCGCCGCGCGGCTATGGCGGCAATCTGGGCTCCCAGCTCGGAAATCTTCTCCTCGACGGCCGCGGTGACCAGCTCTTCCTTGTTGGGGAAGAAGCGGTAGAGGGTCTTCTTGCTGATCCCCTGCAGGGACGCGATCTCCCCCATGGTCAGGGAACTCACCCCTCGGGTGAGAAACTGGGCGCGGGCGCGCTCGAGGATTTTGCGTTTCTTTTCTTCGTCTGGTGTCTTTCTTGTCACGGCCTCTTCATAGGAAACGAATATCGTTTTCTTAGTTTCCTATGAAAAATACCGCCGGGCGAGCCTGCGGGTCAAGCGTCATCGGCGCGGTGCCGGCGCCCCGTGGGAGGGGAAAATTTGCATTGACGATTCACCTCCCTGTAATGCCATATTAGTGCCCATACGGGACCGTGCCCCCCCGACTGAAAGACAACTCCTCGGAAACCAGACCCCACAGGAGGTGAGCATGGAAAGCTCGGTGATCGACCTCGACATGAACATCGATGCGCGCCTGCCGAAGCGCCTCGATCGCGGCATCGGGTGCATCGGCTCGGGTTTCATCATGCGGGACGTGCACCTGGTGGCCTACCAGGAGGCGGGGTTCCGGCCCGTTGCCCTGGCATCACGTACGGTCGAGCACGCCCGCCAGGCTGCCGCGCTGCGCGGCGTGCCGAAGGTGCATGATACCTGGCGGCAGCTTATTGCGGATCCCGAGGTGGAGATCCTGGACATCGCCTTCCCGCCGGATCAGCAGCTTCAGATCATCAAGGAAGCTGCCAGGCAGAAACACATCAAGGGCATCCTTGCGCAGAAACCACTGGCAATGAACTGGCGCCAGGCGCGGGAGGCGGTGGACACGTGCAAAAAGGCGGGGGTGAAGCTCGCGGTGAACTCGAACATGCGCTGCGACCAGTCGATGCGGGCTCTGAAGACCGTGCTCCAGCGCGGGTATCTCGGGGAGCCTGTTATCGCCAGCATCGACATGCGGGCAATCCCCCACTGGCAGCCGTTCCTGGAAGCCTACGACCGGCTGACGCTCCTGAACATGAGCATCCACCACATCGATATCTTCCGTTACCTCTTCGGAGACCCCGAGCGGGTGATCGCGAGCGTCCGCACCGACCCGCGGACGCAGTTCCGCCACACCGACGGGATCGCCATGTACATCTTCGAGTACGCCAACGGCATGCGCGCCACGAGCCTCGATGACGTGTGGGCCTGGCCAGGGGAGGGCACGGAGAAGGACATCTACATCCGATGGAGGGTCGAGGGCACCGAAGGCATGGCGAAAGGAACCGTCGGATGGCCCTACTATCCCGTGCCCACGCCGAGCACGATCGATTTCACCACCCGCAGGAGGCCCGGGTACTGGTTCCTTCCCCGGTGGAACGCCGTGTGGTTCCCCGATGCCTTTGCCGGCACCATGGCGCAGCTCATGCGCGCGGTGGAAGAGAACACCGAGCCCGAGATCGGCGGCGAAGACAACCTGAAGACAATGGCTGCCGTGGATGCCTGCTACCTCTCCGCCCGCGAGGGCATGGCGGTCAGCCTTGCCGAGGTGATGAAATAGGAAATCCGTCCCTCCATTCGGAGGGACCCACTTTGATACACGGAGGGTGAGATGATTCCTGTCGGAGAAGGAGAGCATTGCCAAGATCAAGGCGGCGGGATTCCGGGGCCGTGTTCCTGGTGGAGAATTACGTGAACAATGTCATCGGGTCGGTGACCGAGGTCGGACATCCCGCGGGCGAAGAAGTTCGTCGACGACAAGCTTCGCAAGCTTGGCGTGTGAACATGCAAGAGAGGGGCGTATAGCCCGGTACGGGGGGCGTGCAGTCGACCGCGCGACGGGTGTAAGCTGGGCTCATGACGTCACGGGAAAGGGTTCGCGCCGCCCTGCAGCACCGGGAGCCTGACCGGGTCCCCATCGACAGCAACGGGATCGTCTCCAGCATGCACGAGACGGCCTATGCCGCCCTGCTGCTCTACCTGGGCCGCGAGGAGAAGCCGCTGATCCTGGACCCGGTGCAGCGCATCGTGCTGGCAAGCGAGGAGGTGCTGCGGGAGCTGGGCGTGGATACCCGCTACCTGTACCCCGAGGCTCCCGCGGGCTGGAAGTACCAGGAGGATGCCGAGGGGTGCTGGCGGGATGAGTTCGGCGTCACCTACAAGCGCGTCGGCTTCTACGCTCGACTACATCCGCTGGATCCTGCGCGGCCTGCAGGACGCGGTGACCGACCTGTACACGGAGCCGCGTCTTGCCGAGTATCTGCTGGATGCCGTGATGGACTGGATGATCGCCTATGGCCAGGCCATCATGGCGGAGATCGGGGACCTCATCGAGTTCTTCTGGGTCGGCGATGACTGGGGCGCGCAGGGCGGTCCCTTCTACAGCCCCGAGCTGTTCCGCCGGGTGTTCGCCCCGCGTATAGCAAAGCTCATCGGGGCGATAAAGAGCAGGACGAGCGCGAAGTGCGCATATCACTGTTGTGGCGCGGTGCGCTGGGTCATCCCCGACCTCATCGATGCCGGCGTCGACATCCTGCACCCGCTGCAGCCCAACGCGGCGGGAAACGGGGACAGCGCGCAGATCAAGGCCGAGTTTGGAAGCAGGCTTTCCTTTCACGGAGGGATGAACAACCAGGGCCTGTTCCACGACGGCCCGGCGGAGCTTCAGGCTGACACCCTCGGCCGACTGCGGGACCTGGCGCCGGGGGGCGGATACATCTTCTCCTCGGGGCACAACATCCAGGCGAACATGCCGTCGGAGAACATCGCGATGCTGTTCGCCATTGGCCGTGCCTTCGGGACCTATCCCCTGGACATTCCTGCAATAAACGCGCGCATCAAGGAGCTTTCGCCGGACCAGGGGTGACGGGCCGATCTGCGGGTCCGCGGCCCGGCCCACGCGCGTGCGCGGCCTACTTCTCCTCGTTCAGGCCCGTGATGATCCGCTCGACCGCCTCGATGGTGGTGGCCTTCGGGTCGATGTCATCCGCCACAA
>JBEKVA010000360.1:0-4565 GCA_049514475.1 Spirochaetia bacterium | reverse complement strand
GAGGTTCATAGCCACGACGTCGGCTATATCCGTGTCATCCTCAATGATCAGCACCCGCTCGGGGGCGGCCATGCGCGTATTCTCCCAGTGCAGAATATACGATCACGCGCCGCGACCGGCGAACACGGCGCCGGCCCGGCGGCCGGGGATGGCCGCTGCCAATAATGAGTCTTCGAGCGCGCTTGCGGATCAGCCCGGGCGGCCGACCTTCTCCGCGGCGGCGTCCAGCGCGGCCAGTTCCACCTCGGTGAGCCGCCACCCCATTGCCCCGGCATTCTCCCGCGCCTGCCCCTCGCTCTTTGCCCCGGGGATGGGCAGGGCACCCTTGCAGATGACCCAGTTGATCGCCACCTGGGACACCGTCTTCCCGCCGTGGCCCTCGCCGATCTGCTTCATCGAGGCGATCAGGGGCTGCAGCCGGCCAAGGTAGGAGCGGCCGAACATGAGGGAGCGAATGCCGGCGGGCGGGTGCTCCACCGAGTACTTTCCGCCGAGCATGCCCATGGCCAGGGGACGGTAGGCAATCAGCGTGACGCCGAGCTCCCGGCAGGCCGCAAGCAGTCCCGAAGCCAAAGGCGCGCGCTTCAGCAGGCTGAGCTCAACCTCGTTGCAGGCAAGCGGCACCCCGCGCGCCGAGAGCACCGCGTGCGCCCTGCGGGTCTGCCGGGTATCGCAGTTGGAGATGCCCACGGATCGCGCCAGGCCTGCCTGCACCACGTCAGCCAGGGCATCAGCCCAGGTCTCCACCGCCACGGGGGGAGTGGGGAAATGCAGGAGGTACACGTCCACCCGGGGAAGCTGCAGGCGCTCTAGGCTTCTCTTCAGGGCCGCTGGCAGGGCGGCTTTTCCAAGCCGCCACGGCAGGGGGAAGAACTTTGTCAGCACCACGGGCGGGGTGGCTGGTGCGGCGGCACGCCCCGCGGTCATGATGCACTGCCCGATGGTGCGCTCCGAGGCTCCCCTTGTGTAGATCTCCGCCGTGTCGAAGAAAGTGATGCCCGCCTGCAGGAGCGCGTCGAACGTCGGCTGCTTCTTCGGATCAGCGCGGCCTCCCGCGCCCCACGAATTGGTGCCCACCCCGACAGGGCTCACCCGCACCTCGGTGCGTCCGAGTTGAATGGAAGAGTCTTTTGGATTCTGCATGGCGTCAGTGTATCACGCCGTGCGCTCTTCGATCATCGCCAGAAAATGCAGATGCATGCGGGGGTCGTCGGTGAGCTCGGGGTGAAAGGCGCTCACGAGGATCTTCCCCTGCTCGGCGGCAATCGGCCGTCCATCAGGGAGTGCCGCGAGGACCGTGACCCCGCCGTGCGTCTCTTCGATCTGCGGGGCCCTGATGAACATGCATCGGAAGTCACCCGCCCCCAGCGCGGGAATGGGAAGCGTCTCTTCGAAGCTCTCCCTCTGCCGGCCGAACGCGTTGCGCCTGACGCGGATGTCCATCACCCCCAGGAGCGGCTGGTCGTTCCCCCCGATGTCTTTTGCCAGCAGGATCATGCCCGCGCAGGTCCCGTACACTGGCATACCCTGCGCTATCCTGCCGCGGACGGCCTCCAGCAGCCCCGAGAGAACGAGGAGCTTGCCGATGGTGGTGCTCTCCCCGCCGGGGATGATCAGCCCCGCGATCCCCTCCAGCTGCGCGGGAGTCCGTACCAGCACGGGCTCGGCCGCCAGGCGTCTCAGCGCCTCCGCGTGCTCGGCAAATGAGCCCTGGAGGGCAAGAACGCCAATCCTCACGGTCTCACCATCCCCTCATCGCCAGGCGCTGCCCGTTCCCATTCCCGTTTCCCGTCGCTGCCAGCTCGATGCCCCGCATCGGCACGCCAAGCCCCTTGGAAACCCGGGCAACGGCTGCCGCGTCCTCGAAGTGCGTCGTGGCCTCCACCACGGCGCGCGCCATCCGTTCGGGGTTCTCACTCTTGAAGATGCCCGAGCCGACGAACACCCCTTCGGCGCCCAGCTGCATCATGAGCGCGGCATCCGCGGGGGTGGCAATGCCGCCGGCGGCGAAGTTCACCACGGGCAGCCTCCCGGTAGAGGCCACCTCCACCACCAGCTCCCGCGGCGCCTCCAGCCTCTTTGCCTCGGCGGCCAGCTCCGCTGCATCCATGCCGTGAAGCCTGCGCACGGCGCTCATCACGGCGCGCATGTGCCGCACCGCTTCAACCACGTTGCCGGTGCCCGCCTCCCCCTTGGTGCGGATCATGGCCGCCCCCTCGGCGATCCTGCGCAGCGCCTCCCCCAGGTCGCGCGCCCCGCAGACGAACGGCACGGTGAAGGCGTGCTTGTCGATATGGTTCTCCTCGTCGGCAGGGGTGAGGACCTCGCTCTCATCGACATAGTCGATGCCGAGGGCCTCCAGGATCCGTGCCTCCATAAAGTGACCGATGCGGGCCTTCGCCATGACCGGGATGGTCACCGCCGCCATGATCTCCTCGATCAGGGCAGGGTCGCTCATGCGCGCCACCCCGCCCGCCGCGCGGATATCGGCCGGCACCCTTTCCAGCGCCATGACGGCAACGGCCCCTGCCTGCTCGGCAATCCGCGCGTGCTCCGCGGTCACCACGTCCATGATCACCCCGCCCTTGAGCATCTGCGCCAGCCCCTTCTTGGTGGCGAATGTCGAAGTCTCCATGAAAAATCCTTTCCGGCAGGCCCTCCTACGGGCCCGCGCCTGCAAGTGTTTCCTTCAGCGCATCAGCGAGGATGCGTATTCCCTTCCTGATCTTCTCTTCCTCCACCCCGGCAAAGCCCAGCCGCATCCCTCCCCGCTCCCACTCCTCCACGGAGAACACGCGATCGGGTGCGAACACCACGCCCTGCCGGCGCGTCTTCACCAGCAGCGCCAGCGCGTCCAACCCGCGGGGAAGGTCAGCCCAGAGGAAGATTCCCCCCCGCGGCTTCTGCCAGCTCACCTCGTCGGGAAAGCGGGTCTTCATTTCCTCCAGCATTACAGCGCAGCGGGCGCGGGAGACTGCCACCTTGCGCTTCAGGTGCCTTTCCAAAAGGCCTTTCTGGATGAACTCCAGCAGCGCGCCCTGCAGGATGCGGTTGGTGTACAGGTCTGCGAACTGCTTTATCGTGAGAAGCCGATCGATGATGGCGGGCGAGGCAACGATCCAGCTGAGACGGATGCCCGGGCAAAGGATCTCCGAGAAGCTGCCCATGTAAATCATCCCGCCAGCGGTGTCGCGGGCCTTCAGCGGAAGGACCTCCCTCCCGTCGAAAGCCAGCTCGTGCACGTAGTCGTCCTCCACGACCACCAGCTCGTGCTCACGGGCAAGGTCTCCCAGCCGGTCGCGGCGGTCGGGGGGCAGGACGGTCCCGGTGGGGTTGTGATAGGTCGGCATGGTGTAGACCAGTTTTGCCCTGCGCCGGCGCAGCACGCTTTCCACGACATCGATCCGCATCCCGTCCCCGTCCAGCGGGATTCCGACGCAGGTAGCCTGCAGTGACCTGAAGGCGCCGAGGGCACCGGGGTAGGTCAGGTTCTCCATGATCACCGTGTCCCCGGGGTCCACGAAAAGCCTTGCCACGAGACTCAGACCCTGCTGGATGCCGTTGACGATCATGATCTCCTGCTCGGTGCAGCGTATGCCGCGCCGGGCGAGAAACTGCGGGAGGTAGGCAAGAAGCGGCGGGAAGCCGCGCGGGGAGCCGGTGGTGAGAAGGTCGGCCCCGTAGGTGCGCATGGCCGACTGCAGACAGGAGGCGAACTCCTCCGTCGGAAAGAGGGCGATGTCAGGAGAGTGGGAGGCAAAGGAGATGGTGTGCGGCTCTTCTTCTGTTTCCAGGAGCTGCTCCAGGCCGGGCGGCAGGCGCTGGTGGGAGTTGCGCCACGAGGTGGAAAGAAGCGGTTCCAGGCGGAGCCCTTCCGATGCCACGGGAGAAACCGCTGCGCGCATTGGCAGGTGCTCGCTCACCGCCGTGCCCCTGCCGACGTGGGAGCTCACCAGCCCCTCGACCTCCAGCTCCTGGTAGGCGGAGATGACCGTGTTGCGGTTCACCCCCAGGGAGATGGAAAGCTCGCGCGTGGAGGGCAGACGAGATCCGGGAAGGAGCTGCCCGTTGCCAATGAGGTCTGCAATGCCTGTCTTCAGCTGCAGGTACAGCGGAGTAGCGGCATTCCTGTCGAGATCTATCACCATGGCTTCACCTCCAATGTGCAGCTCAACGCAGTATCAATAAAGATCCATTATTAATAATAAACAGGCCATCCAATCCATTATATCGAGTATTTACATGTCAATTGGCATGTTTGATGCTGGTGGCACGGATCGTCAGATCTGCGGAAAAATGGTTGACAGGCGGCCATTCGTGGTGCAAACTTAGTGCGTTAGCGCGTTAAGATCGCTCACCCCTGATGATGCGAAATGTATGCCGCGCTGGAAGGGCCACATGGGTATCTACCTCTATCTGTCCCTCGTTCCCGAGGCGCTGATCGCCTCCATGCTCCCGCCCCGGGAGTTCGGCGCTTACATGGCCGTGGGCACCAAGAAACGCTCGCGCGGGCACGCCCTGTACCTGGCGGTGGAGCCTTCGCGCCTGGGCAACGCCTTCCCCCT
>JBEKVA010000359.1:0-4568 GCA_049514475.1 Spirochaetia bacterium | reverse complement strand
TCTTTCCTTCCTCTCCCATGGACACCCAGACGTCGGTGTAGACGGCATCCGCTCCCTTCACCCCCTCGGCCACGTCGCTGGTGACAGAGATGGTGCTGCCGGTGGATCCGCCCATGGTGCGGGCCCACTGCACGACCTCCGCCGCCGGTTGCAGGGACGCCGGGGCAACTATGGTGACATGGACCCCCATCTGGCTGCATCCGACCAGGAGTGTGTTGGACATGTTGTTCCGTCCGTCGCCCACGAAGACGAGCTTCCTCCCTTTCAGGCTGCCGAATGCTTCCTCCAGTGTCAGAAGATCGGCCAGGACCTGGGTGGGGTGCCAGTCATCGGTGAGGCCGTTGTAGACGGGCACGCCCGACCACTTTGCCAGTGCCTCTACCGTGGATTGCGCGAAGCCGCGGAACTCGATGGCATCGAACATGCGGCCCAGCACCCGCGCCGTGTCCTCCAGCGCCTCCTTGGTGCCCAGGTGGATGTCGGCGGTGGAAAGGAACACCGGGTGCCCCCCCTCTTCACCAAAGGCTGTCTCGAATGCGCAGCGGGTACGGGTTGAGCGCTTCTCGAAGAGCAGCGCAAGGCTCAGGCCCTGGAAGCGCTGCGGCCGCTTTCCCTTGCGCCGCTCCTCTTTCACCGTGCGCGAGAGGTCGAGCACGTGCCGTACCTCCTCGGGGGACCAGTCCTTCAGCGTGAGCAGCGACCTGCCTTTCATGGGTGAGCGCATGTCATCCTCTCTTTCAATATATCGCGCAGCGTGGGAGAGCCGATCTCGCGCAGGTTGTAGCGCACCCGCAGCATCGGTGTGTCGATCTTCATGATACGCGTGAGGTCGACCGGTGTTGCCACGATGACCAGGTCACAGGGCACGCGGCGGATGGAGTCTTCCAGGTCGCGCACCTGCTCGTCCCCGTAGCCCACGGCAGGCAGGAGCGCCCCGATGGCCGGGTAGTTGTCGAACGTCTGGCGTACCCTGCCGGTGACGTACGGCCGCGGGTTGACGATCTCCGCTGCCCCGAACTGGCGCGCCGCCACCGTGCCGGCCCCATAGGTCATCTCCCCGTGGGTGAGCGTCGGCCCGTCTTCCACCACGAGCACCCGCTTGCCGCGGATCTGCTCGGAGCGGTCCACCGAGATAGGGGATTCGGCATCCACGACCTGCGCCGCCGGGTTCAGCGCGCGGATGCTCGCGCGCACCGCCTCGATCCCCGCGAGGGTGGCGGTGTCCAGCTTGTTGATCACGATCACGTGCGCCATGAGGAGGTTGACCCGGCCAGGGAAATAGCTCAGCTCGTGTCCCGGCCGATGGGGATCAACGACGGTGATGTGCACGTCGGGCTTGTAGAAGGGAAGATCGTTGTTGCCGCCGTCCCAGAGGATCACGTCGCACTCCACCTCGGCCTGCCGGAGGATGTCCGCGTAGTCGACACCCGCGTAGACCACGAAGCCCTCGTCGATGTGCGGCTCGTACTCTTCCATCTCCTCGATGGTGCACTTGTGCCTCTGCATGTCCTGCAGGGTGGCAAAGCGCTGCACGCGCTGGGCGGAGAGGTCTCCGTAGGGCATGGGATGGCGCACGATGACGGGTTTCCTGCCCATGTCCCGGAGGAGGCGGGCCACGTACCGCGTGGTCTGGCTCTTGCCGCTTCCCGTGCGTACCGCGCAGACGGCCACGACGGGCACCTTCGCCGCCAGCATGGTCGGCGCGGCGCCCAGGAGGCGGAAGTCGGCCCCCAGGGCGATCACCCGCGATGCCTGCTCCATCACCCGCTGGTGGGAGACATCGGAGTAGGAGAACACGGCCTCGTCGATCTTCTGCCGGGAGAAAAGCTCTTCCATGCCGGATTCTGCCACGATGGGGATCCCCTCGGGGTAGAGGCTCCCTGCCAGCTCGGGCGGATAGCGGCGGCCCGCGATGTCGGGAATCTGGGTCGCCGTGAACGCCGCCACGCGCACCGCGGGATTGCCGCGGAACAGGCAGTTGAAATTGTGAAAATCGCGCCCCGCGGCGCCCATGATGACGATGGTCCTGGCTGTCACGATTGGATGTCTTCCCTTCAGAGGCTGCCGCGCGGCTCGTCCACCCCATGTACGTGCGCGCCGTGGGTGTGCGCGCCAGACCCGTCGTCTCCGCCGTCGCAGCAGGTGTCGAACACCATCACCTTGCCCTTCTCCCCGCCCTGCACGCTCGCGTGGCCGCCGAATGTCGGCAGGAGGAGCTCGGACCTCATGACCTGGTCCGGGGTGCCAAAAGCCACCAGCGTCCGATTGAGGAGCATGATGCGCGCAAAGCGCTGGGCGGCCACGTCCAGGTCATGCGTGGAGACGAGCAGCGTCACCTTGCGCTCGGTGAGGCCGCGCAGGATGACGAAGATATCGTTCTGGCTTTTCACGTCAAGGCCGGTGAGCGGCTCGTCCATGAGCACGATCTCCGCCTCCTGGGAAAGGGCACGGGCAATGAACACGCGCTGCTTCTGGCCGCCGGAAAGCTCGCCGATCTGCCGCTGCGCGAGGTCTTCCATATTCACCATTTCCAGGCACTGGTAGACGTGGCTGCGGTCGGCGCGGGCGGGTCGCCTGAACATTCCGATCCTGCGGGTACGGCCCATCATCACGACGTCGAATACCGTGACAGGGAAGCTCCAGTCGACGATGCTCGCCTGCGGCACGTAGGCAATGCAGGTGTGGCTGTCGGGCTCGCTCCCATAGACGGTGATCAGGCCCGCCTGGTGTTCGATGGTGCCCGCGATCGCGCGGAACAGCGTGCTCTTGCCGGCGCCGTTGGGACCGACTACGGCCACCGAGTCCCCGCCGCGCAGGGCGAAGGAGATGCCCTCCAGGGCCGTGTTCGCTCCCAGGACCACGCGGAGGTCTTTCACCTCCAGCGCCGGCTTCGCGGTGTCGTGAACGATACCTGCCATACTGCGCATACATTACAAAGACGGAGAGGCCGTGGCAATACCGGGGTCTTGCACGAGCAGTCGTCCCCCCCAGCACAGAAGCGTACAGCGGCTGAAGTCGCGGCTCAGGAGGGCGATGTCGGCATCATAGCCGGCAAGCAGCGCGCCCTTCTTTTCGTAGCCCAGGAGGCGCGCGGGATTCAGCGTCGCCATTGCAACCGCGGCAGCCACGGGCACCCCGAGCTGGCCTACAAGCCGCCGCAGGCAGTCAGTCACGAGAAACCGCGATCCGATAAGCGTTCCGCTGTCAGCGTAAAACAGGCCGCTGCCGCGGCTCGTGAGCTTTCTGCCATAGAGGGCCGGCAGCGGTGAATCCGCGCTCGTCCCGGCCGGGGCCACCGCGTCGGAGATGACGATGATTTTCTCCCAGGGCCGCATGCGCAGGGTGAGATTCACCGCGGCGTCATGGACGTGGGTGCCATCGGTGTTCAGCTCCGTGAAGACATCCCGGTTCAAAAGCGCCCAGCTTGCCAGGCCCGGGTTCCGATGGGAGACGCCGCTCATGCCGTTGAACAAGTGCGTGACGCCAAGGGGGGTGACGCCCTCGCAGGAGCGCAGCTCCTCGTAGCTCGCCTCCGAATGGCCGAGGGAGGGCAGGATGCCGAGGGAACGCATGCGGTCGGCAATCAGCGCGGCGCCGGCCAGCTCGGGCGCATAGGTCATGACCCGGAGCTTGCCGCGGGAGAGCGCGACCAGGTGATCCAGGTACTCCACGGAGGCCGCTTTCAGCAACTTCTCGGGAATGGCGCCGCGGCGGGTCGGGGCGACAAAGGGCCCCTCCACGTAGATGCCGGGGATGCGGCCGCTGATGTCAGGGTCATCGGCGGTGGCCTCCAGGGCATCTCCTAAGCGTCTGATGTGCCGTTCGTTGGGAACCGCCGTCGGCATGAAGGCGCCGATTCCCCTGCCGGCGAGAAACCGCGCCATCCGGCGCAGAGAATCGCCATCCATCTCCTCCGTGCTCACCCCCGCGCAGCCGTGGATGTGGGTCTCCCAAAGCGCCGGGCAGGCGAGCATCCCGCCGCCTGACACGCGCCGGCACCCCGGGGGGAGCGGCATGGGCAGCCTGTCAGCGGGCCCTGCGTAAAGGATCTTCCCCTGTGCCGCCAGCACGGCCCCGTGCCTGAGCAGTCTGTCGGGCAGAACGACGTCGCAGTCCTGGATCAGTAAAGCGTCGGATACACTAGGTGCGGCCACGGGGCCACTATAAGGAGGAAAACCGTTTGCGGGAAGGCGGGCCGGCAGCGCGCGGGAGGCGGCGGAGCCTGTCCGGGCGGCTTTCAGGCCCCAGATTCTTGACACAATTCCGGTGAATGGCTATAGTGCGCTCCTATCCGCTGCGGTGGTGGAATTTGGTAGACACGCCAGCTTGAGGGGCTGGTGCCCGAAAGGGTGTGGAAGTTCAAGTCTTCTCCGCAGCAAAGCAAGTCATTACGTCGTAATGACTTGCCGGGAGGGACCGAGAACGGACCTCTATGAACGCATCAACTGTGACATTATCTGTGACATTATTACAGGTGGTGTCTACGCAGAGGCGCTCCATGGAGAAACCCAATCGTCCCTACTCCCTTTTCGCCCGGGCACTTTCGTACACATGCGACGATGCCCGGT
>JBEKVA010000358.1:0-4574 GCA_049514475.1 Spirochaetia bacterium | reverse complement strand
GACGACCGACCGACGGGGCAGAAATCTCGTCATGAAATGAAACCCGGGCCCGTCTCCACGAAGCCCAAGGACCTGTGCACGAGCCCTCTCGCGGACCTCGCGGGCGGCCTGGATGTCAGCAACCTTTCCCAGCGGGTGTTCCACCACATCAGGGGTCTCATCGTCACCGGCACCCTGCGGGGCGGCCAGCGCATCCCGGAGCATATCATTGCCCGCAGTCTTGGGGTGAGCCGCACGCCCATCAGGGAGGCCCTGCGGCGCCTGGAAGAGCACGGCCTTGTCGTGTTCGAGCGCAGACATGCCGCTTGCGTGGCCACGATCACCAGGGAGGACAGGAGGAGAATCGGCGAGGTCCGGCTGCAGCTTTCCCTCCTTTCCGCGCGCCTGTTGGCCCGGCGGGCCACACCGGCTGACGGCGCGGCTCTCAAGGATATTGCAGCCCGTTGCCAGGCCAGCGCGGAAAGGGGGGACAGAGGCGCCTGCTTCGACCTGGACAGCCTGCTGCACTGCCAGATCGCCGAGCGCAGCGGCAACCCGTACCTGGCGGAGCTGACACGGACCCTGGACCACAAGGTGCAGCTCCTGCGCAACATCGAGGAGGTCTCTCAGCAGCAGCTTCTCCGTGGCATCAGCCTGCACGGCCCCCTGGTGGAGGCACTCTGCCGGGGTGACGTGTCGGCGGCGGAGAATCTTATGTCCGATCACATCACGCAGTACTACTTCATGGCAGAGGAGGGAAAAACATGACGGGCAGGGTGACAGTCATCAGCGGGGGCACCTCGGGGATAGGGGAGGAGTGCGTGCGCCTCTTTGCGCGCAGGAGCGATCATGTGGTTTTCACGGGGACCAGCGAACAAAAGGCGGCCGCCGTGCTTGCCTCCCTGCAGAAGGAGGGGCTTCAGAAGGATGTCCGCTTTTTCAAGACGGATATCACCCGGGAACCCGACGTACAGCGCCTGGTCGAGTTCGTGACAAAGACATTCGGCCCCTGCGAAGTGCTGGTCAACAACGCGGGAATCCTGGTGAGCGGGACGGTCCACGAAACATCCACCGAGGATTGGGACCGGCTCTTCGCGGTGAATGTCACCGGCACCTATCTCTGCTGCAAGTATTTCCTGCCTGCCATGCTGAAGAACGGCCGTGGAGCGATCGTGAACACCGCCTCGATCTCTGGCATGCTCGGAGAATACAATATGGCCGCCTACTGCGCCACGAAGGGGGCGATTTGCAACCTCACCCACGCCATGGCGCTGGACTACGCGGATGCCGGCATCCGCGTGAACGCCGTGTGCCCCGGGGCCACGCGGACCTCGATGTTCGTCACCGGCACCGATGATGCATTCAAGAAGAAATGCGAGCAGCTTTTTCCCCCGCGGCGGGTCGGCCTTCCCGAGGAGGTGGCGGCGGCGGTGTTCTTCCTCGCTTCCGAGGAGGCGAGGTTCGTCAACGGCGTCCTTTTGCCGGTGGACGGCGGTATCTCCGCGCACACGGGGCAGCCGCGGCAGGACAAGGGGCAGGGGTAGGCCGCGAGCGGAGAGGCTCGCCCTTTATCGGCGCGGGACGTCCTTGAACCCGTAGGGGTTATCGTACTCTTCGCCGATGAAGAGGATGTTGTTCTTCACCTTAAGGTATTCCTTCAGGCCGATGATGGAATACTCCCTTCCCATGCCGCTGTTCTTGTTCCCGCCGTAGGGCGCCTCGATGCGGGAGCGGACGTTCGTGTTCATCCACACGGTGCCCGCGTCGAGCTTCTTTGCCGTCCTGATGAGGGTGCGCGGATTCTCGCTCCAGAGGGTGGCGGCAAGACCGTAGTCGTTGGCATTCGCCATCTCCACCGCCTGCGCGAGCGTGCCGTACTTCAAGACCACCAGCACGGGGCCGAATATCTCCTCCCGCACGCACGGCATGTCGTTGCTCACATTGGTGATGATCGTCGGCTGGTAGAAATATCCCCTGTCGCAGGGCGGCGTCATGCAGAGCCCGCCGCCGCAGAGGATCTTCGCGCCCGCTGCCGCTGCCCCTTCCACGTACCCGCGGACCTTCTCGAACTGTCCCTTGCTGGTCAGGCTCCCCATCTGGGTGGCGGGGTCCATGGTGTCCCCGAAACGCAGCATCTTCACCCTGCGCAGGAGCGTGTCCATGAACTGCTCGTAGATGTCCTGGTGCAGATACAGGCGGGTGGATGCGCAGCAGACCTCCCCCTGGTTGGTACAGAACCCGACGATCAGCGAGTTCACCGCGCCGTCGATGTCGCAGTCAGGCTCCGCAATGAAGGGGCCTTTTCCTCCCAGCTCGAGGATCACCTTCTTCATGAGGGACGCCTGGGACGCGTTGGCCATGATCCGCCTGCCTGTTTCCACCGACCCGGTGAAGGAGATGAGGCTGACGTCCCGGTGCAGCGTGAGGGCCTCGCCGGCCACGCTGCCCAGGCCGGGGACGACGTTCACCACCCCGGCGGCAAAGCCGGCCTCCACCATGATGTCACCGAGGAGCACCGCCGTGATCGGCGTGAGCGAGGACGGTTTCAGCACAACGGTGTTCCCCGTGGCAAGCGCCGCGCAGAGGCTCCGGGTTGCAAGGTGAAGCGGGTAGTTCCACGGTGGAATGACGGCCACCACGCCATAGGGCTCGTAGGTCACATAGTCGAAGACCGTCGCGTTGGGCTCAAGGAGCTCGCTTTCGATCACACGGGCGCGGTTGGCGAAGTACTCCATTGCGCGGATGGAGAGCGGGATGTCGATCTCGAGGCTTTCCGTGATGGGCTTCCCGTTGGCCCTGGTCTCCCACTCCGCCAGCTCCCGCGCTCTTTTTTTCATGATGGCGGCCGCAGCGAGCATCATCTCTGCCCGCTGGTCCCCCGTGAGTCCGGACCAGACTCCGGACAGGAAGGCCTTGCGCGCTGAGGCCACGGCGCGATCGACGTCCTTGATGCCTGCGCGTGCAACGGTGGCGATTTTTTCGCCGTTAGCAGGGTTTGTCACGCCGAAGCGGCCGCCGTCAGAAGCGTCAGTCCTTTCGTTGTCGATGAGGAGCTGAAGATTGAGCATTTAGGCCTCCAGTAAATGTATTTTGTATACCAAAGGCCAGAAAAAAGAAAGCCCTGGCAACAGGCCAGGGCTCTTGCCCTACTTCACCGGGTGCTTTCCGAACTCCTT
The DNA here is from genome assembly GCA_049514475.1 of Spirochaetia bacterium. Classification (GTDB taxonomy): domain Bacteria; phylum Spirochaetota; class Spirochaetia; order SZUA-6; family Fen-1364; genus Fen-1364. Next base: position 1,419 of record JBEKVA010000358.1, on the reverse strand, counting down.
CGCGTACCTATAGAGGAAAACAACATTCTCAGCCGGCGTGTCCTTCTGGATATGGTTGGCGGGCGCGAGGATGTAGCCCCCGCATTCGCCCATGGCCCTGATGCGCGTCTCCACCTCTTTTCGCACGTCATCGATGGTTCCCGGAAGGGCCTTCTGCAGATCGATGCCGCCGTGAAAGCAGAGCTTCTTCCCGTAGCGCCTCTTCAGCTCGCGGGAGTCCATGCCGGTGGCAAGGGGCTGCACGGGGTTGAGGATCTGCACCCCGATGTCGAGGAAATCGTCGATAAGCTCCATGATCGCGCCGCAGCTGTGAAACCAGGTCTTCACTTGCGGCGCCCTGCTCCTGATGTGCCGGTAGACCTTGTCCTCCGCGGGCTTCAGGAACTCGCGGTACAGAGGCGGTGATATGAAAAGCCCCGTCTGGGTGCCGAGGTCCGAAGCGCGCTGCACGATGTCGATGTAGGGACCCACGGCATCCAGGTACAGATCCCACATCGCGATCTCCGCCTCCACCACCTTGTCCACGATGAAATGCGCCGCGTCCTTGTTGATCGACATGTCGATGAAGAGGTCCTCGATGCTTCTCAGGTAGCAGCATCTCTCCAGGATCCCGCCGCCGGAGAGCACCGACTTGGCGACGATGGCGAAATCGGTCTCCTTCCGCAGACGGCGCGCCCGTTCCCGCAGGGCGCTCACATCCCAGGTCCGCGGCGTCACCGGCCATCGGTAGGCGGCAAGCTGCTGGTCGGTTGCACCCTTCAGGGGGAATATCTCCGGGTACGAGCCTTCCGCGCTCCAGGTGATGCCCCATTCGTCCGTCACGGTGCCATCGGGATGTTTCGTGGACTTCGGCTTGTCGGGGGAGGCGAGCCACAGATGGCGGAAGTCGATGTCCAGCGCCTCCAGCACCTCTTCGTCGTAGTAGTTGGTGGTGCTGCCGCTGCGGTAGGGGGCTATGGGACCCTTCAGCCCGAGCAGTTGCCGTACCTGCATGTGCACCGGATCGACGATGAGGCTGCCCACGCTGCCCAGGTCCAGGGGCACCCGGTCGGGTTGCCGCAGCTCAATGGCCGCCATGACTCTTTCCCGTCGATTCATCTGTCCTCTCCCTCAGGCGGGCACTCTGCTCCGCTGAATTTAGGCAGCGCCGCCAGCTCCTCGTAGATGCGCTTCGTAGGAACCAGCAGCGACTCGTACATGCGCACGTATTTCCCGTAGTACTGGTGTCTCTTCCGGTCGGGCTCGGTTTCGCTGGCCTTGACGATCAGAGACCGGGCTGTTTCCGCGGCATCCTTGAACATCCCCACGGCCTGCCCCCCGAGGATCGAGGTCCCCAGGAGCGTGAAGTCGGAGCGGTTCAGCGTGGTCACGGGAAGCCCCGTCACATCGCTTTTTATGCCGTTCCACAGCGACGAGCGC
>JBEKVA010000357.1:0-4576 GCA_049514475.1 Spirochaetia bacterium | reverse complement strand
CGCCGAGCGCGCCTCTCCCAGGAAGGTGATGCCGAATGCCTTTGTGAAACAGGCGGCGGCAAGACCGCTGATCAGCGCAAGGGCGCCGACGACCGCTGCCGCCGCCACTGCCTGCGGCACCATCGGCAGCGCCACGGCGCGCAGGGCGCCGATGAATATCAGAAGCTCGCTCACGAACCCGTTCAGCGGGGGAAGACCGCAGATGGCCGCCGCACCGACGAGAAAGGCAATTCCCGTCAACGGCATTTTCTTCAAGAGGCCGCCCAGGTGATCGATCTCGCGGGTACCGGTTGCATGCGCCGCGGATCCCGCCCCCAGGAAGAGAAGCCCCTTGAAGAGCACGTGGTTGAGAACGTGAAGCAGTCCGCCGGCAAAGCCGAGCACGGCAACCACGGGGGCCCCGTAGCTCACGCCGAGGAGGCCGATGCCAAGGCCCATGCAGATGATGCCGATGTTCTCGACGCTGTGGTATGCCAGCAGCCGCTTCATGTCGTGCTGGGCAAGGGCGAAAAGCACCCCGATGATGCCGCTCACCGCTCCCAGGACAGCAAGGGTCCACCCCCACCAGGGCGCCGGGGCTGCCAGGAACGTGAGCACGCGTACGATCCCGTAGATGCCCGTCTTGATCATGACGCCGCTCATCAGAGCGCTCACGTGGGAAGGCGCCGCTGGGTGCGCCTCGGGGAGCCAGACGTGCAGCGGCACGATGCCCGCCTTTGTCCCGAAGCCGACGAGCGCCAGCAGGAAGACGGCGCCGGCCACCGGCGCACCTATGCCCGAAAAGCGGGAGAAATCCAGGGCGGCAGCGTCCTCGAGGCCAGCGGCGTTTGCGGCACCGGCACCGACGGCGTTGGCGGCGCCGCCCTCGGCGCTGCCGACGCCCAGGAGCAGGAACATGACCAGCAGGAAAGCGGTGCCGATCTGCGTTGCCACCAGGTAGGTGATGCCCGCCTGGCGCACCCCTTCCTTCTCGTGCTCCCAGGTCACCAGGAGCCAGGAGGAGAGTGACATGATCTCCCAGGCGAAAAGGAAGAGCACTGCGTTGCGCGCCATCATCACCAGCGCCATGCTGGCCACGAGCATACTATAGAAGAACCAGTGGCTGCCCTGGCTGCGCGCGCCGGCCGTGGCAGCAATGCCGCTGGCCGTGCGTTCACCCCCCGAGACGGTCCCCCGGCCCGGGAGCCCCAGGTATCCAGCGCCGAACAATGCGCAGGCGGCGGAGAGGAAGTAGATGGCCAGCAGGAAGAACCCGCTGAGCGCGTCGAAGCCCACGCTGAAGGAGGCGCCGACGGCGGTGTTCCAGGGGATGCTCATCCCCTGCTCCCCGCCCCTGAACAGGCCGACGACGGTCACGGCGCAACCGACAAGACTCGCCGCGGCGGCGCCCCCGGCGCCCGCGAAATGGGAGAAGCGCGTCAGGCGGGAGCCCAGCAGGGCACCCAGCCCGCAGAGCGCGAGCAGGGCGAGCGGCAGCAGGTGGAGCCCCATCATGGGGTGGCCGAAAGATCCACGGCCCGCGCCGCCGCGAGCAGCACGTCACGGGCAGCCTGTGCGGCCACCGGCTCCTGGAACTCGGGGCGGCGAAGGCCGAAGGTGAGGCGTGAAAGCAGGTGCAGGTGCGCCCTCACCGTCGGGCTCACCATGGTGAAAAGCGTTGTGACAGGCTTGCCGTCTATGGCGCCGAACTCGATGGGCGTCTCCAGGAAGCAGAGAGTGATCGTGGGCCGCGGGATGTGCAGCACAATGGGGTTGCGCACGTGGGGGATGGCAATGCCGCCGCCGAACCCCGTCGAGCCAAGGGACTCCCTTGCGAGGATCACGTTGAGGAGGAACTTCTTGTCAACCTCCTCGGGAAGCTGCATCAGCTCCACGACGGCGGCAAGGACATCGGCCTTTGTCGTGCCGGCCACCCGGTAATGGATGCCGCCTGCCTTGATGGCCTCTTCGAGACCAGGCAGCGGTTCGTCGCCAGTGCTGCCGTCGGCGAAAATGTCAGGTGAGACGCCCACCCGCTTCGCCGTAGCCCACTCCAGGAGCTCTGCCCGGTTGAATCGATACAGATCGTTGATCCTGTAGGTGGGCAGATCTCCCTGCTTGATCCATCGGTAGATGGTCTTTTCTGAGACACTGAGGAGTCTTGCTGCTTCCTTGACGTCGATCTGCATGGTGTCGGATGTGCCGCCGATGTCTCACGAGCGGACACGCCACCGAGGATGTCCAAAGGAGTCAATTTGGTCAAGGGGAGCTCGCGGCGGTGTTTCTCAGTATATTTCAGCACACAGGGGGCCGCGCATGGAGCTGAGAAACGGCAAGGTGGCGATCATCGGGGCGGGATCCGTCGGAGCGACCCTCGCCTACAACCTGTCGCTCAAGGGAACGGTGACAGACATCGCCCTGATCGACTCCAACAGGGAAAAGGCGGAGGCGGAAATACTGGACATCAAGCAGGGAGCATCCCTGGGAAAATCCCTGACCATCGAGGCCACGGGATACGAGGGCTGCAGTGACTCCGGCATTGCCATCATCACCGCCGGTGCCCGACAGAAGCCGGGAGAGTCCCGCGTCGACCTGATGGAGCGCAACGTAGGCATCGTGAAAAGCATTGTCGGCTCCGTCATGGACACCGGCTTCAAGGGAATATTCCTCCTCATCACCAATCCCGTGGATGTCCTCACGTGGGTCACATTCGCGGAAAGCGGGCTGCCCGCCTCCCGCGTCATCGGGTCGGGAACAACGCTGGACTACGCGCGGCTGCGCGAATACGTGGCACGCCACTGCCGTGTGAATCCGCAGAACATCCACGGGTACGTGCTGGGCGAGCACGGGGACACCTCGGTCCCCGCATGGTCGCTCCTGACCATCGGGGGCATCCACCTGCAGGAGTTCTGCCCGGCATGCGGCGCCTGCGCGGAGCAGGACACCTTCAAGGCCAACGCGGCGGAGGAGATCCGCCGCACGGCCTACAAGATCATCGAGGCCAAGGGCTCAACCTGCTATGCCATCGGCCAGGCGGCGTCGGTCATCGTCGAGTCGATCGTGCGCGACGAGAGGCGCATCCTCCCTGTCTCAACGGCGCGCGTCAACTACAACGGAATCGCCAAAACCGCCTTCAGCTTCCCCACCATCGTGGGCAAGGAGGGGGCAGCGCAGGTACTGGCGTACGCCCTGCCGCCCGATGAGGAGAAGTGCCTGGACGCATCGGCGAGGTTCGTAGCTGAAAATATCGCGCACGCGGGCTACTGAGGCCTGCGGGACGCGCGGGGCCCCGGGAGCCGCTCGTTGAGCAAGCCGCGGTTCGGGGGTATGATCCGGGCATGAACAAGTTGATTCGCGCGGTCCTTTCGGGGATTGCCGGGCTGGTCATCGGTGTGGTCATCGCAGCCGTGGTGAACCTGTTGAAGCCGGCCCCTGAAATCGCCTGGGTGCTGATTCCCGTGTGCCTCTCCTCGCTTGCCTCGGCTCTCGTCGGCTTCGCGTTCGGCTCACGGCAGAAAGCGAAACCCCCGGCAGCGAAGTAAGGGGTTCGCAGGTCAGCGGGGGGCCGCGGCGGCGCCTTGCTCCCGGCGAACGGCGGTGTGACGATGAGCGTATTCCTGGGCGATGACTTCCTGCTTGACAGCCGCGCCGCGCGGAGGCTGTACCACGATCACGCGGAAGGTCAGCCGATATTCGACTACCACTGCCACCTGCCCGCCGCTGACATCGCGGAAAACCACCGTTTCGCGGACCTGAGCGAGGCGTGGCTTGCGGGAGACCACTACAAGTGGCGCGCCCTGCGGGCCAACGGCGCGGCGGAGAGCCTGGTGAGCGGCAGCGCGCCGGCCCGGGAAAAGTTCATCGCGTGGGCGGCATGCGTTCCCACGACGGTCGGCAACCCTCTCTATCACTGGACCCACCTGGAGCTGAAGCGCATCTTCGGCATTGATGAACGGCTGGGGCCGGAATCCGCGGAGAGGATCTTCGACGCCTGTTCGAGGCTCCTGGCGCGGGATGAGTACCGCGTGCGGCCCCTGCTAGTGAAGATGAATGTCAGCGTGGTGTGCACCACCGATGACCCGGTGGATTCCCTGGAGCACCACCGCGCGCTGCGGGCCGATGCCTCTTTTCCTCTCACCGTTGCTCCGACATTCCGACCCGACGCCGCCCTCGGCGTAGAGAATCCTTCCGCGTTCAATGCCTGGGTTGGAACGCTCGAAACAGCTTCCGAAGTCGCCATCAACGGGTGGGACGACTTCCTGGAAGCGCTGCGGCTGCGCCACGTCTTCTTCCATGAGAACGGCTGCCGTATATCGGATCACGGCATCGAGGAGCCGTACGCCGAGGAATGCTCCCCGGCGGATGCGCGGCGCGTATTCGCTGCGGTGCGCACCGGCGGCGCACCCTCCCCCGCGGACGCGCGCGTCTTCAAATCCGCCGTGATGCTGGAGCTGGCCCGGATGGACGCCCGGGCCGGGTGGGTGCAGCAGCTCCACATGGGCGCCCTGCGGGACGTCAACACGCGCTCCCTGCGCATGAGCGGGCGCAATGCGGGATTCGACACCATCGGGGACTTCCCCCTCGCGCGGCCCCTGGC
>JBEKVA010000356.1:0-4592 GCA_049514475.1 Spirochaetia bacterium | reverse complement strand
GAGGTCTGTACAGTGGCGAAAGCCGAGCAGGGCAACGCGGTCCTCGTCCGGCCGCTCGGCCTTGACGTGGCGGTGCCGATCTTCATTGCGCCCCTGGAGGCGCAGTCGATCCTCATCGGGCTTGGCAGCGTGAAGATGCCGCGCCCCCTCACCCATGACCTTTTCATCACCGTTCTGGAAAGCCTGGAGTCCTCCGTGAACCGGGTGGAGATCACCTCGCTGAAGGAAGGCACCTACTACGCCAAGCTCATCCTCGAGTCATCGGGGTCGGAGATCGCCGTGGATGCCCGTCCTTCCGACTGCCTGGCACTCGCCGTGCGCGTGAAGTGCCCCATCTACATCGACGAGGCGGTGGTGGACGAGGCGGGGATTTCCGTAAAGATGGTGGAGGAGAAAAACCGCGAGCTGAAGGCGGAGGACACTCCCGTGCAGCCCGGGGAGGAGCACGAGAGCCCCTCGCTGCCTGAGGTTTCCTCCATGCCTCCCGAGAGCGAGATGGCCAACCTGCGAAAGCTCCTCGATGCCGCAATTGAGGAAGAGAACTACGAGGAAGCCGCCCGGCTGAGAGACAAGATCCGCGAGCTGGAAAGCACCTGAGTCCCTGCACACCTGACATGCACCCTGATAACGCGCTGGTGGAGTCATACCGCTCCTGTCTCCTCTGTCCCCGTGCCTGCCGCATCGACAGGAGTGCGGGACGGGAAGGCGCATGCGGGGAGCAGGCCGCCCTCCGGGCCGCCTGCGCCTGCCTGCATTTCGGGGAGGAGCCTCCCATCACGGGCCGCGGCGGGTCCGGCACCGTCTTTTTCACCGGGTGCACGCTGCGCTGCGGGTTCTGCCAGAACTGGCAGACGAGCAGCTGTTCGGCGGGCTCCTTCCTTTCTGAGGAGCAGCTATCGGACATATTTCTCCTGCTGCAAAGGCGCGGCGCGGAAAACATCAACATCGTGACGGGCACGCAGTTCCTGCCGGGCATCCTCGCCTCGCTCCACGGCGCCCGCGGCCGCGGCCTGTCCATCCCCATGGTCTGGAACTCGTCCGGCTATGAAACCCTGGAAACCGTTGCCCTCCTGGCCCCCGAGGTGAGCTTTTTCCTGCCCGACCTGAAGACCCTCGACCCGGCGATTGCCCGGATTCACCTGCACGCGGCCGACTACCCTTCGCACGCCGCGAAGGCTATCCTGGCCATGGCCGAGTTGCGGCCGCTGCGCTGGGAGGGTGAGATACCGGTGGCCGGCACCATTGTGCGCCACCTGGTGCTGCCGGGCTGCCTGCCCCAGACCCGCGAGGTACTGGGGTGGTTTCGGGAGAACCTTGCCGGCAGGGCCCTGCTCTCCCTGATGTTTCAGTACACCCCGATCCCCGGCCGGCCTCTCCCGTCACCCTTCGACCGCATGATCGGCCGGGAAGAGTACGAGGAGGCGGTCGGGATGCTGGAGGATCTGGGCCTTGACGACGGGTTCTACCAGGAGCCGGTGCCGGACGCCGCGTGGCTGCCCGATTTCAGCCGCCCGCGCCCCTTCTCTTCAGAGCTTTCGCGGATGGTCTGGCACTACGGAGATGCCGTCGCGGGCGGAGATGCCGCTATTGGGGACCGATCGTCGTCCCCGTGAACGATGCTCCCACCAGGATGCGGGAGAGGTTCGAAAGATCGCGGCCTTCCGCGAAGATCACCCTGATGTGAGATGCGGCCGCCGCGCGCGCGGCGGTGGGATCGAAGGGGGTGTTTTTCCCCGGCGTCCATTCCCCGCCCACGATGGCAAGCATGTCCTTCCAGGACATCTTTTCCAGCGGCCGCGCCGCGGGATTCACCTTCGGATCATCCGAATAGACATGGGCGATATTCGAAAGGTTGATCACCGTGTCCGCCGAGAAGCGCTGGGCGAGCACCACGGCATCGTTGTCAGTTGAAAAGCCCGGCTTCCACCCCGCGGCAATCATGATCCGCCCGTCGAACGCCAAGGGGGCGGTCGGGTCGGTCACCAGCGCTTCCCGGCACCAGCGATGGAAGATCCGCAGCAGCAGCTCGCCGTTGACGCGCGTGGCGGCAATGCCTACCCAGTCGAGGTCCTCGGCGCGCGCATCCGCTGACACTTCCCGCAGCGCCGCCTGGTAGTCACGCGCGAGGATCCCCCCACCGCAGACGATGATGAGCTTGCGCTCCGGGTCGCGCTCCAGCAGGTCATCCACCATGGCCGCGAAGCCCTTCAGGAAGGCAGTGTCCACGCCCCGCGGCGCGGAATCCGCGGACAAATCCGCGGGGTACCGCGGCGCAGATGGCGCAATGATGGACCCGCCGAGTGAAATCACCGTGACATGTGCCTGCATGGGCGCATCATAGAGGAAAATCCGTCTGTCTGCCAGCGCGGCGGGCTCCGCGCAATTCGTGGTCGATGCAGAGCTTGCCAAAATATGCACGGCGGTTTATATGTGTGATATGGAAAAGATGAAGGTGTTCGTTGCAGACTCACTGTCCAAGGAAGGGATCGCGGAGTTCGGAAAGTTCCCCGAGCTGGAGCTCGTGGTGAAAACCGGCCTTGCCCCGGACAAGCTCGCCGCCGAGATCGGCGACGTACAGGGGTTTGTGGTGCGATCCGCAACGCAGGCCACGCGGGACATCATTGCCGCCGGGAAGTCGCTGAAGGTCATCGGGCGTGCAGGCGCCGGCGTGGACAACATCGACGTGAAGGCCGCCTCCGAGCGCAAGATTCTCGTGCTGAACACGCCAGGGGGAAACGCGGAAGCCGCCGGTGAGCTGGCCGTGGCCATGATGTTCGCCCTCGCGCGGGACTTGGCGCGCGCGGATGCCACCATGAAGGCCGGCACGTGGGACAAGAAGAGCTTCAACGGCGTGGAAATCTTCGGAAAGACCCTCGGGCTGATCGGGTGCGGGCACGTGGGCAGCATCGTCGGAAAGCGCGCCCTCGGGCTGGGCATGAAAGTGCTGGCTACCGATCCCTGCCTGGACGCGTCCGCCATCGCGAAGCTGGGCTTCCAGCAGGCGGAGTTCGAGCAGATCGTCCGCACGGCAGACTTCATCTCCATCCACTCGCCGCGCAACGAGCAGACGAAGGGCATGTTCAACGCCGCCGTTTTCGCCCAGATGAAAAAGGGCGTGTTCGTCATCAACTGCGCGCGCGGCGGCATCGTCGTGGAAAAGGACCTCATCGCCGCACTGGACAACGGGACGGTGAGGGGGGCCGGCGTCGACGTCTATGACAAGGAGCCGCCGTCGGAATGGAGCCTGGCGAAGCACCCCAAGGTGATCGCCTCCCCGCACATCGGCGCTTCCACCGCGGAGGCACAGGTGACCGTGGCCATCATGATCGCGCGCCAGATGGGCGCCTTCCTGACACGCGGAGAAATCGTCAATGCCGTCAATGGAGGCGAGTGCCGCTGATTGCCGATTTTCCCTTCCGGGGGTACATTGCTTGCGGGAGAGGGAATATGAGCGCAGATATCACGGAGATACTCCGCGAATGGGAATACGATTCGGACAACCAGATCCGGATTGTCCAGGCGGATGACGGCCGACAGGTCCTCCAAGTGCGCCAGCCCATGGGTATCGAGCAGTACGAGCTGGACGGCCGTCCCGACGGAAAGAAGCCGTTCGGCCGCGACACCGCGCTGGAAGAGTACCAGGCGCGGCTTGAAAACTACTGCGCCTCCCACGGCGGGGACGAGGGCTTCGCCCTCTCCCACGAGGATTTCGCCAACCTCCAGGGCGAAGGGGTTCTGTTCTACTTCCGCTACCTGGTGCTCTTCCAGATAGGGGACTTCGTGCGCACCAGCCGTGACACCGAGCACAATCTTTCGCTGTTCACCCTGGTGGAGAAGTACGGGGAGAGCGAGGATGACCGCAAGGAACTTTTACAGTACAAGCCCTACGTGCTGCGCATGAACGCCATAGCGCGCGCCATGATCTCCCTGCACAAGGAGATGAAGGCCGCGGCGGAGGACATCCTGAACAGCGCGATTTCCGCCATCGAGAACATGGGGGAAATCGATACGCCGGCGTTCCAGTTCGAACGGGTGCGCTCGCTGAACTACCTGAAGGCAACGCTGAAGCAGATCCACGAAAAGAAAGGCTCCCCGGTGGAGCTGTTGAAGAAAGAGCTCTCCACCGCCATCGAGGAAGAAGACTACGAGCGGGCCGCCGCGCTGCGGGACAGGATCCGCGAGTTCGACCTGGAGAACCCCGCGGGAGAGGCGGAGGAGCCCTCGATCGATCCCGAGGAGTGACACGCGGCGTACTCGACGCGCCGCTGTGGCGCGCAGCGTTCACGTGGTGCCGCCCCGCTCCTTGTCCCTTCCTGCCCTCCCTGTTATCCTCAGCAGCGGAGAACACTCATGGTGAAAAGAATGACCGACATGGAGAAACAGGTTCGCGAGAAGATGCGGGGGGGCAACGGGCCCGTTGAAATCCTGCACATCTTCCGCCAGGAAGAGCTGAAGGGAAAGACCCGGCTCTTCGCGCGCATGCGTCTTCCCCAGGGGAGCTCCATCGGGTACCACGTGCACGAGGGGGAGGAGGAAATCTTCTATATACTCTCGGGGTCAGGCCACGTGATCGAGCAGGGCGTTTCCTCCGA
>JBEKVA010000355.1:616-7830 GCA_049514475.1 Spirochaetia bacterium | reverse complement strand
ATGACAGCATCCCCGATCGTCTTCACGATAGCCCCGCCGTGCTCCCGCACCAGCCGTTCCATGATGTAGAAATGCTCCTTCACCAGTGCGAACGCCCGCGCATCGCCCAGCCGTTCGTACATTTCCGTTGAGCCCTTGAGATCCGTGAAGAGGAAGCCCAGGTTCTCGATCGAAAAGGTTTCGTTCAGCGAGAGCATCTCGGACGAAAACAGGTCTCGAAAGTCCTGAAGGCTGGAGACCACCGCGGCGCTCGGCCATCGCTGAGGCCCCAGGCGCGCGAAGGTCATGGCCTTCTTCGCGCGTTCCTTGTTGACGATGACGATCTCCGCCGGCCCCTCCTTGGCGACCACGGAAGTGAGCAGGGGTAGGTTGTCCCTGTATTCGAAAGAGATCTTCTGTGTCTCCCTCGGTTTTCCTGAAAGGACAACCAGGTTGAGCGCTTTCTGCTCTCCGCTGATGAAAACGAAATAGTTGCCTTCCCGCAGTTCTGTTTTCAAGACGTGGCTCTCGTTTCGTTCCAGCTCGATTTGGATCCCCGGCTCCATGTCAAAGCCGGCGACCACCTTCGCGAAATCGTCCACGTCGGCGGGCTGGATGATTGAGGCGTTTACGCCAAAGCTCACCTCGATGCTCTTGTCGAAACTGGCGTCGAACACCGTTGCGCACGCAGGGCACTTATCCGCGTGCTTCAGAGTGAAAAGAGAATTCGAATGCTGGGTCACGCCCTTGCAGGCTGGGCAGTGAATGTTCCAGTAAAGGTTGAAGAGGCCGCTCTTGGTCATATGGAGGAAGGCCCGGAGTGCGGCCGTCTGATCCACCTTCCGCTGGACGGCGAATCGGTAGGGGTTGATATTGTACAGCTGCGCGTCATTCACGGAGAGCAGGAAGCGTTTGATCTCGACCACTATTTCCCCGGGTACGACGGACGAGGCCTGCCGGAGTTTTTCGTCCAACGATTTCTGATTCAAGATTTTCATGCGGCCCTCCTTCCACGAAACGTAGTCTAGCAGGGTGTTGAAAAACGGGGATTTTCATTGAGTGGAAGACCTTTCATTGATACTCTTGCGGGGAGAATAGTTCCTGGGAGGGAATCGATGAGAGGGCCGAATCACGAGCAAGACTTCATCTTCAGTTACCATTCGCCCGCCGACCGAGTGCCTTCTACTCATCCGCTTCGGGTGATCAAGGACATGGCGAACCGGGCACTGAAGGGGCTGACGCCTGAGTTCAGCAAGATGTATTCCCCGATTGGTCGAGCCTCGATTCCGCCGGAAAAGCTGATTCGCGCGCTGCTGTTGCAGGCGCTGTACTCGATTCGTAGCGAACGGCTGCTGATGGAGGAGCTGAACTATAACCTGCTGTTTCGCTGGTTCGTGGGACTTTCGATGGATGACGAGGTGTGGGATCATTCCACCTTCTCGAAGAATCGTGATCGGTTGCTGGACGCTGACATCGTGAGGAAGTTCTTCGAGCAAATCCTCGACCAGGGGCGAGCGCAGGGGCTTCTGTCGGACGAGCATTTCACTGTTGACGGGACGCTGATCGAAGCATGGGCCTCTCAAAAGAGTTTCCAACCTAAGGACGGAGATCCGTCGGGACCGGCCGCTGGCGGGGATGGACGTAACGAGGACGTGGACTATCGAGGACAGAAAAGAAGCAACGAAACGCACGGCTCCACGACGGATCCTGACGCCCGTTTGGCCAAGAAGAGCCAGGGCGGGGAAGCGCGGCTGAGCTACATGGGCCACGTGCTGATGGAGAACCGCAACGGGTTGGTGGTGGACCACCTCCTGAGCATCAGCAGCGGCACTGCCGAGCCGGAAGCCGCCGTAGAAATGGTCAGCTCGATACCCCGCAACCACCGGATCACCGTTGGCATGGATAAGGGCTACGACCGTGGTCGCTGCGTGAACGACATGCGTCAGCTGAATGCCACTCCCCATGTTGCCCAACGCAAGGTCGGCTCCGCGATCGACGGACGCACCGCCCGTCACTCTGGGTACGCCGTCAGCCAGCGTGTTCGCAAACGGGTGGAGGAGATCTTCGGGTGGATGAAAACCGTCGGCGGATATCGCAAGACCCGATTCCGCGGTGTTGAGCGCGTTGGATGGGGATTCACCTTGGCGATGACCGCTTACAACATGGTACGGATGCGCAACCTGACGACAGCAGCTACAGTGTAGCAACGACTTCGGGGATGAACATGAGGATTCGGAAAAAGAGAATGAGCCCTCCGGCCGAAACAGAACACCGGCGATAACCTCAGCAAGGGGATTCGCCATTTTTCGAAGGCCTCTTTTCAACACCCTGCTAGGACTCGCAAGCAGTACGGATCGCACCTGCACGGATAGCAGGAGGAATCTCATGCTTTCTTCTTCGCTGCCCTGACAGCCTGGAACTATGCGCGGTCGTCGTCGAGTCCTTTTCGCAGTTGGCTCTCGAACATACCGTAGATGCGCCCGTCATCGCTTTCCGATCTTCCCCATGAAGCCTCTCTTTCATCTTACCGAGATTCTTCGCCTGCCCTGTGCCGGGGAAGTACACGCAGTCTATCTCTTCCGGGAGAAGTACTTTTTCATAGGCGCTAAGTAGTGATCGATCCACCCCTGCTTGTAGCTGGTTCCCTGTCCCTGCGGGATGGCCGTGTGAATGAGGGTGACCTTTGTGCCGCCTTTCGCCTCCTCGAGCAGGATCTCAAGTTGGGAGTCGGGAGCATCGGCGGGAAACTCCGTCGAGCGCCATGATTGGAGGATGCGGCTGGGAGACTTCAGCTGGAGGTTCTTTCCGCTGATGTAGCCGTCCCAAGCGGTGAACGCGTCGCCCACCTTTGCGGTGGCCTTCGCGGCGCTTCCGGTCATTGCAGAGTGTTCCTTGCCGCTCAGCCAGGCTTTGTAAATCGCCGGGGGCGGGGCCGGGATCACGACAGACACCTTTAAGGATTCCGACTTCATTGGGCTGAACTCCTTTCCTTGCAAAAGGGACATAGGACAAGAGAAAGTTATCAACAGAAAAAAGGGGAGTCGAGAGTGAAACGTGCCATGTACAGTAGGGAAACGTGACAATCGCCAGTCGCAATTGATATTTGATGCACGGAGGAACGATGAGTGCCCTGCCAGCTCCGCTTGATGATATGAGCTTGACAGAAGCCCACGGTCCTGAGGATGTAACCAGGGCTGGTCTCTACACCAAAGGCATGTGGCGTATACTCGCCGTCAACGGAGGGTGAGAAGATGGCAAAAAAGAAACCAGTGAAGGGATCGGAAGTTGGGAAGGGATGGCCCGAGTCAATTGAAAAGTCAAAGATCAACACTAACCCGCCTAAGAAGCGTCCGAGTGTCCCTAAGAAACCCAGCCCCAAACGCCCAACGAAGAAAGGGAAATAGGGGAAACGCTTTGCGGTTGCGCGGTTGTGCAAGGAGGGCACGGCATGATCGGTCCCGCTCCCATTTGTCTTGAGTGCGCGCGGCTCCAAGGCCGGCGCAAGAATCGCTTCCCGAGTTGTGCGGCCTTCCCGAAGGGGATCCCCGACGCCATCTATCTCGAAGCGTTCGATCATCGCTCGGCGTACGTGGGCGACATGGGAATCCGTTTCCAACTCGCGGAAGGCAAGGCAGCGCTTCTCGCGGGGTGGGTCGCGCTCCACGGCAGGGGGTATGGAAAGTGTACGGCGACGGCGTGGCGAATCGATTCTGGACCCCGCCACGGGCAACACGGACGGTCAAAAAGAGGAGGGGAAATAGTATATGGCAGGGTCGCACCTCCTGCCCCCTGACACACCAAAACGTTCAAGACGTCCTCCCCGCAAGCCTTGGCGTAGGTAATTTTCCCTTTCTTGAGGGTGTCCCCACAGGACTGGCACGGGGGCAATTTTGTCTCCGTTTTTCCCGATAATGACTGATTATCGGGGAAGCCCCATTGGGGCTATAATCTCCCCCCGCAAAAGGGAGGGACATTGAAAGCACTTTCACAGTTTCGGGGGCTGCTTGTATCGGCCATCGAGAAGGCCCGACACGCCCAGCACCAGACGGGCAGTGAGCTCAGCGCAGGACGCTACGAGGGACTCTGCCAGGCCCTCGCGATCCTGGACGCAGACCTCCAGAAGGCAAAGCGGGCCTCGGGGCCGAGGTGAGCGGGACAATCACCAAGGGGGTCAAGGCGAAGGGGGCGGCCCTTGTGAAGGCCGTGGCCCGTCGTATCGCCCAGGACTCCCCGCGCCTGGCAGACCTCGGGGAGGCGGAACTGGAAAAACTCGCACGGGTGGTGGTGGCCGAGAGTCTCAAGGGAGACCTTCGCCACGCCGCGGACCTCGAGCGGGTGCCCTACAGCCAGGAGCGCCAGCGCTTCCTCGGGCGGGCAAGCAGGACGGGTTCAGCGCACACGCTGAAAGCCTACCGTGCGGCCCTGGGCAGGCTTGAGAGCTGGTGCGCCCCCCAGGGGCTTTCTCCACTGGAGCTCTCTCCCGCCCTGGCCGATGACTGGATCGAGGCGGAGAAGGCCCTCGGCAGGGCCCCTTCGAGTGTGCGGCTTGCCGTTGCAGGTGCCAGCGCATTTTTCACCTGGCTTGAGCGACGGCACCCCGAGCCGTGAGCAGGCCACGGAGAAAGCTCGCCGTTCCCTCGGCAGAGGAGATACGCGTGATTCAGGCCGCCGCGGCGCCGAGCTTGAGGGCGGCGATGACGGTCATGAGCGAGGCGGGCTTGCGCGTGGGCGGACTGCCATCCCTTGCAATCTACGGGGAGCACTTCACCACGACCACGAAGGGCAAGGATCAGGCCGGCCTCATGCCCGAGGAGGCGCGGCGCGCAATCGAGAGGGCACAGCTTTCTCTTCGCTCCCCATTCGCGGGCCTCACCGCTTCCCAGATCGCAGACCGCTTCCGCTACCTTGCCAAGGGGCTGCAGGCAGCGGGAAAGATTCGCGAACGCTACTCGGTGCATGACCTGCGGCATGCCTTCGCCGTTCGGCGCTACCAGGAAACCCACGATGTGTATGCGGTGGAGAAGGCCCTGGGGCACGCGAATGTGGCGGTGACAGAGAGATACCTCAGGTCGTTGGGACTGGAGGGGAGGAGGGGCGACCTGAAAAACGTCGAGCCTCAGATACCAGAGGTCGCTTCAACATGAAAGCGGCAAGGGATGAACGAGAGAAAGGCTTTCCACACACCCCGATCTGCCGCGCTCACGCGCGGGAAGCGGCTCGCCCCACTTTTCAGATCACGATCTGATCGTTTTTGTCGGGGGTAGTCGGCGAAGCGTTTCAAGTGAGTTGTCTTACCACAAATCCCCGCGCGGCGGCGATCTCTGCGAAACCGCGCGTATCCCCCGAGCGTTGGATCCCTCACACGGTCTGGACCTGCTGAGCTGACAATGAGGCCGACACTGACGAAGAAGTCACCGATACGTTGCACGATGTGACCACCTTGAATCGCTCTGTGGTCTTGACTCGACCTTCCCGTGATATTCTTGCGTTACTGCACAACCTGCTGTTGCGCGTGGCAGGCCTTGTAATGAACGTGAGAAGAACCTGCCGCATACTTTTGTCACTTCGATTTCACACATCACATGCAAGCGACGAATCTGGCCGTCTTTATCGCTACCCTGCCCGCGCTCATTTGTCGCCATCCTCCGGGTAGAACAGCTCGTCGTCGGGCTCCAGGTCCTCGTCGTCCGTTTCCTCGTCCTCGTCGAGCTCTTCATCATCCTCTTCCAAGTCCTCGTCGTCGGGGAAATCGTCCTCTTCCTCGTCTTCGTCCTCTTCGAAATCCTCGTCGTCGGGCTCCAGGTCCTCGTCGTCCGTTTGCTCGTCCTCGTCGTCGCTCATAACCTGCTCCCTCGCTCTGCGTTGAAAAGCGAAACTACTCCGAAATCTCGCGCGTGGCGGGCCGTACAGCGATGTTCGGGAGTCTTGCCATATGTCTTTTACCCCCCCCCGCGCCTCCCCTGCAAGGGCTCAAGCGTACGCGCGTCGGCCTGTCGTTGAGGAGGGAAAAGGGTGTCGAATCAAATCATGCATCCATTGCGCCCCATTCAAACCTTGAGGGGAATAGGGCTCGACACTGCCAGCTTCGCGGACGCACCCGACGCGGTTTGACGACGTTTGTGAAAGTGTAAGACAGGCCTCCTGGTAGTGGATCTGGCTCGGGGGCCGAAAATGCCCGGCTTCGAGGTGAGTCAGTCTTCTTCCTCCAGAGCCGCCTTGCAATCGTCGCATCGGATATTCAACCCCGGCTTTCCCCATACATTAATTTCGCACGATGGGCAGGTGTACTTCGCGCGGGTCGGGGGCCTGCGCACGGGGGCAAGGAGGGCGGGGGCAAAGTCTGCCCCGGGGAAAGGGGCGATATCGGAGCTCATCACGGGGCCGGGTGTCGGTGAGCTTCCATCGGAGGGCGGCCCATACGGGCGAGACAGGCGCGGGAGAAACCTGTCGTACCAGGAGATCCGATACGCGGATGTCACCAAACGGTGAAAAGATTTCTCGAACGCACCGTCAGGCACGATGATGTGGTCCATATGTTCGCCGACCGTGCTGCCGCCGCTCCTGCCGTTGTGCGTCGGCTGCAGGCCGACTGCGATCATCTTTTGGGCCCACTGTCGGTTATGATAGCGACCGCGCCCGGGCTTTCCAAAATGTTTTTGCCACAAATGCACCATTTCGTGGGTCATGGTGGAAAGGGTGTCCTTGATTCCGCGAACGGCGAAGTAGGTCGGGTTCATCGCGATCTCGTCGCTCAGCTCCCCCGAATGCCGGGCGAAGCGCTCGGCGCTGAAATAGCCAAGCGATGATTTGTCTCTCTGCAGGGTGATGAGGCAGAAGGGCAGGGCGCCGTCGAACAGCTGGGCGTTGAAGTGATCATAGGCGCGCTGCAGCTCTTGGTAGGTCTCCAGGGTGGGGGATGTTTTGGGCGCTGGGCTCATTTCTGGATTGTACAATACATAAGAAATCCCTTGCAAGAAAGGTCGCGCGGCGGGGGGTTTGGGGGCCGAGCCGTATACACGCTGGCCTAAGCATTCACCGTCGAACAGAAGTTAGATTTTAGGTTTCCATCCATGCAAACGAAGATAGGCACAGACACAACGCAATTGTTTCTCGCTCATTGCTCTGACTCTTGCACCTGCGCTCTTTGCCTGCCGACCAAAGGGCTGAACTTCAACGTGAATATCATCGCGTGGTATCTTACAGGGTTTATATGCCTGCTCAATTACTTTCTCAAT
>JBEKVA010000355.1:0-607 GCA_049514475.1 Spirochaetia bacterium | reverse complement strand
CCACTCACACTCAAAGTAGTACCCATCTACATCCCGCCTGATCTTGTCGAGAAACTTGTCGCCTCCAAACTTCATTCTTCCTCCCAATAGCGGCCAACATCACCTTTCTCCGTTTCCCTTTGGCCGTCGAACAGAACTGTTAAAGTTGGAAAAGCCTGCCGTATACTTTTCTCACTTCGATTTCACACATCACCTGCAAGCGACGAATCTAGCCGTCTTTATCGCTACCCTGCCCGCGCTCACTTGTCGCCATCCTCCGGGTAGAACAGCTCGTCGCCCATTTCCTCGTCCTCGGTCGTCGCTCATAACCTACTCCCTCGCTCTGCGTTGAAAACAACCAGCGTCATGTCCACCCGTCAGAAAGCCTCTGGAATTCTCGCTCCGTTTTCCTCATCACAACTCTCTGGGATTTACACTCTTCGCAAGAATACTCGGCCCACTGATCGCCCATATCGGTCTCGATCATCTTCTTCTGGCAATAAGGACACAAGACCTCTATCATCCCCCGCTCCTCTCTGATTGTAAACTTACGCGCCAAGGGCACCTACACTCCGAAGAGAAATCCAGTGGCACTCGCAGGGCGAGATTACAAACCGTGGAGCTCACG
>JBEKVA010000354.1:0-4603 GCA_049514475.1 Spirochaetia bacterium | reverse complement strand
CAAAAGGTTTACATGGGCGTTGCCATCCGCACGCTGGCCAACCCATATCACGCGTCGGTCCTGGACGGGGCGAAGATGTTCGCCGCCTCCCTGCCCGCGGGCAAGGCGGAAGTGCAGGGCCTGCTGTGCGAAGGAAGCGATGAAAAGCAGATCAACGACATTAAGGCCTTCGTCGCGGCCCATGGGAAGAACACCATCCTCTATCTGGACGCCAACCAGGCGCCGGACGCCGCCGAAGTGGCGCGTATCTGCGAAGAGGCGGGCGTATACTGGACCTCCGTGTGGAGCATGGCAGACGGCGTGTATCCCACCGGGTACAAGTACTACGTCATGCACCAGTCGCCGGATGACCAGAAGTCGGGCTACCTGATCTCGAAGGAGCTGTTCAAGACCTTCAAGACCCCGAACAAAGGCAAGATCCTGGCGGTCCAGGGCATGCTGGCCAACAGCGCGGCGATCAACCGCTTTAAGGGCCTGCAGAAGGCGCTTGCCGAGTTCCCCGACGTGAAGCTCATGGACAACCAGGCCGGCGACTGGGACCCCAAGAAGGCGCTCACCATCACCGAGACCTGGCTTTCCAAGTACAAAGACGTGGACGGCATCTGGGTTGCCAACGACGGCATGGCC
This sequence comes from Spirochaetia bacterium, assembly GCA_049514475.1. Taxonomy (GTDB): domain Bacteria; phylum Spirochaetota; class Spirochaetia; order SZUA-6; family Fen-1364; genus Fen-1364. Next base: position 3,976 of record JBEKVA010000354.1, on the reverse strand, counting down.
ATGGCGGTCATCCAGGCGCTGAAGTCCAAGGGCCTGAACGGCAAGGTGAAGGTCGTCGGCGTGGACGGCATCGATGACGCGGTCAACGCCATCAAGGCGGGCGACATGGCAGCCAGCGTGGGCAGCAACCCCTGGCTCCAGGGCGGCTACGGCCTGGCATACGCCTACGCGGCGCTCACCGGCAAGCTGGATACCAAGAAGATGACGGCCGGGGAGCGCATGTTCTTCACCCCCGGCGTCCTGATCACCAAGGACACGGTGGCGGACTACGAGGCCAAGTACGTGACGTCCAAGCCCGTCTTCGACTACACCAACCTGAAGAGCGTGGTCGAGAGCCCGATGCCCGCTCCCACGAACTAGGGAAGCACGGCAGGAATGCAAAGGCGAGCGGTCAGGGTTTCCCTTGACCGCTCCCTTCTTTTTCGCCGAGAATTCGTCGCGGCCCGAAGGCGACACAGCGCACGCGGAGAACCACGATGGCAGAAAGCACGACGACCCCCATGACCGTGGCGCAGGAGTTTTCCCTGCGCATCAAGGCGGAGAAGCGCAAGGACAGGATGATCGCGCTCTCGCCGGTGATCATCCTCGTGGTGCTCATGGCCGTGTTCGGCATCGCCGTGCCGGAGTTCCTCTCACTGGCGAACCTCGTCACGATCCTCAGCCAGCTGGCTATCCCCCTGACCCTCGCCCTCGGCCTCACCTTCGTCATCATGATGGGGTCCATCGACCTCTCGGTGGACGGCATCATGGGGCTGGCGGGTTCCGCCGTCAGCCTCCTGCTCCTGAACAACAAGACAACGTACAACCTCGGACTCGCGGGGGTGCTCATCGCGCTTCTCATCGGCGTGGCGGCGGGGCTGGTGACGGGCACGGTCCACGTCAAGGCGCGGCTGCCCTCCTTCATGGTGAGCTTCGGGATGACGAGCATCGGGGCGGGGCTTGCCCTCCTCACCTACCGGGCGGTGCCTGCCACCATCCAGGACCCCGTCTTCATGGGCCTGGCCGTGAACACGTTCCTCGGCATCCCGTACCTCACGTGGATAGCACTGGGCATGTTCGTCGTGGGGTGGGTGCTGCAGCAGTACACGGCATTCGGGCGGTACGTCTACGCCATCGGGGCCAACGAGGGCATCCCCCGCCAGATGGGGATCAACGTCGACAGGATCAAGATCCTCGTCTTCGTCTGGTCGGGTGTGTGCATAGCGCTGGCCGGCATCATGGGCGCCGCCCGCCTGGGCATCGGGCAGGTGACCATCGGCAGGGGCAGCCTGTTCCCGGCCATCACCGCCGTGGTGGTGGGCGGGACCCCCCTGAGCGGGGGCAAGGGCGGGGTGGTGAACACCCTCCTGGGCGCCCTCATCGTGACGGTGCTCCAGAACGGCCTGATCCTCCTCGGGGTCAACCCGTACATCCAGTCGGGGATCCAGGGGATCATCATCGTCGTGGCTGTCGCCTTCACGGTCACCCGCGGCACGAAGAGCATTTCCAAGTAGGCGGCGAGGAGGAGTGCGGTGAGCGCAGAGATCCTGTTCAAGGCCGACGCCATCAGCAAGAGCTACCCCGGCACGGTCGCCCTCCAGAAGGTCTCCATGGAGATCCACGCGGGGCAGGTGGTCGGTCTCGTCGGGGAGAACGGCGCGGGCAAGTCCACGCTCCTGCGCATCATTGCGGGGGTGGAGCTGCCCAGCAGCGGCACCATGGAGATGCGGGGCCAGCCGTATGCACCGCGCAACTCCCGGGAGGCCAACGCGCTCGGCGTGGGGATGGTCTTCCAGGAGCAGTCGCTCATCACGACCCTCACCGTGGGCCAGAACATCTACTTCGGGCAGGAGCGGCGGTTCAGCAGGCTCCGTTTCGTGAACTGGCGCCGCATGTATCGCGAGGCCTCGCGCGTGCTGGAAGAGATCGACATCCACGACATCAAGCCGGATCGCAAGGTCCTGGAGCTGGATTTTGCCCGCCGCCAGATGGTGGAAGTGGCGAAGGTCCTGAACAACGCCAAGGGCTCGGGCCACGCGAGGACGCTCATTCTTCTCGACGAGCCGACCTCCGTCCTGAGCGAAACCGAGATCAAGCAGCTTTTCAAGGAGATCAACCGCCTGCGGGAGGCGGGCAACGCCATCGTGTTCGTGTCCCACCGCCTGGAGGAGGTGGTGAGCATCTCCGACCGTGTGTACGTGTTCAAGGACGGCTGCAACGTCGGTGCCATGGACAGGGCCGAGGTGAACGAGATGCGCCTGTACGAGCTCATGGTGGGAAGGAAGAGCTCGGGCGAGTATTACAAGCTCTCTCGGCAGGCGGTGCCGGAGGAGAAGGTCGTCCTGGAGGCGCAGGGCCTGAGCCTGCGGGGGTCGTTCAAGGACGTGAGCTTCCGACTCCACCAGGGGGAGGTCCTGGGCATCTGCGGCGTCGTCGGCTCCGGCAAGGAGGAGGTGTGCGCTGTCATCAGCGGCGACGAGCAGCACACGGCGGGCCGGCTGACAGTCAACGACAGGCCGACCGTCTTTCACAGCCCCAACCAGGCCCTGCGGGCGGGCATCCTCTCCATCCCCAAGGAGAGGCGCGAGGAAGGGATCGTCGGGATCCTCTCTGTCTACGAGAACATCAGCCTCTCCAACCTCGACGTGTTCAAGAAGAACGGGCTCATCTCGCGAAAGGCGCAGCGCGCGAAGAGCCAGGAATGGATCAGGACGCTCGCCATCAAGTGCTCGGGAGATGCGGAGGCGGTGAACCAGCTGAGCGGGGGCAACGCCCAGAAGGTGGTCTTTGCCCGCATACTGGCCAGCGGCTCGAAGATCCTCGTGCTCAACCACCCGACGCGCGGCGTGGACGTCGGTGCCAAGGAGGAGATCTACACCCTGGTTCGCGAGATCACCGCGGCGGGCAAGTCCATCATCCTCCTGGGGGACACGCTGGACGAATGCATCGGGCTTTCCAACAGGATCCTCGTCATGAAGGACGGGGTCGTGACCCAGGAGTTCCAGGCTCCGCCGGAGAACAAGCCGGCCGAGCTGGACATCGTCAAGCATATGATGTGAGCGGAGGACGCATGCACGGCACTGAAGGGCTGGGGGGCACGAAGAGGCGCCGCGGCCGACCTGAAGGGCGGCATTCCGGATTCAACGTGGTGGACTACATCAGCATCCTGTCCATCATCGTGCTGGTGGCATTCTTCACCATCATGAACCCCAATTTCCTGAACGCGTTCAACATACGAAACATGCTCACCGACATCAGCCCGCTCCTCATCATGGGCTGCGGCGTCACGTTCGTCCTGCTGATCGGCTCCATCGACCTGTCCATCGGGTCGGTGTGCTCCACCGCGGCGGTGATCCTTGCGCTGCTATTCCCCCGCATCGGCACCTGGGCGTACCTCTTCGCGGCGCTCTTCGGCGTCCTCGCGGGGCTCATCAACGGCATCATCTTCACGCGGGTGAGGATCCCTTCGTTCATTGCCACCCTGGGGGCGATGAGCGTGTGGCAGAGCGTGGCCTACCTCATCTCGGGGGGCGCGCCGCTGCAGATCAACATCAAGAACTGGGGCTTCGTGCATTGGGCCGACGTGAAGTTCGGCGTGCTCTCCCTCTCCCTGGTGATCGCGCTGGTCGTGCTGGCGGTGTTCTGGGTGGTGCAGCAGCGGACCACCATCGGCAAGTACGCGTTTGCCGTCGGCGCCAACGAGCGGGCGGCGCGCCTGGCGGGCGTGAACGTCAACCTCACCAAGGTCCTCGTCTTTACCATCTGCGGGGTGGCAAGCGCCGTGGCCGGGATATTCCTCTCCGCGAAGCTGAAGAGCGGCATCCCCACGGTGGGGGAGCCCTTCACCCTCATGGCTGTCGCTGCCGTTGCCCTGGTGACGGTGATCCAGAACGGCATGAATGTCATCGGCGTTGACGCGTTCTGGCAGCAGATCGTTTTCGGCGTCATCGTCATTTTCGCCGTTTACATGACGACCGACCGACGGGGCAGAAATCTC
>JBEKVA010000353.1:0-4608 GCA_049514475.1 Spirochaetia bacterium | reverse complement strand
GCATCGCGCAGCGGATTCGCATCGCGCAGCGGCGGGGCACGGAGCGGGGAGCGGCCGACGGCCAGAGGCGCGGCACGGCCCACGGCCAGGGCGCCCGCCGCGCGCTGCCGTTCCGCATCCGCGCCATCGGCGCGGTGGCAGCCATTCTCATCGTCGCGCTTGCCGCCGGCAACGTGCTGCAGCTCAGAAGCCGCGGCGCACGCGTGAGCTCGGAGGCGGCCAGCCTCACCACGGCAGTCCTAAAGGGCACTGCCGGGGTCCCCGACGCCTACGGCACTGTCGTCCTGGACCCCGAGGACAACCGCGGGGTGCTTGCCGTGCGCGGTCTTCCGCGCCTGGATGTGGCCCACCAGTACCAGCTCTGGCTGATCAGGGGCACGGAGCGCAGGAGCGGAGGCGTCTTCAGCGTGAGTGCCGACGGCTACGGCTCCCTGATGCTCGACGTGCCGACGGACTTCAAAGGATTCCGGGACATTGGCATTTCCGTGGAGCCGACCGGGGGCAGCCCGTCACCCACCGGCGCCGCGGTGATGCGCGGCACCCTCTGATTGCCCGCACTTGACGCGGGAAAGCATGCTTTTATCATGGATCTCGCGGAGGTCGCGCAGATGAATGCCAACGTGGGAAGCGGGGACCGCGGGATGACGAGCCTGCTGAGCGGCGAGCGGGTGCCGAAGAGCCACGCGCGGGTGGAGGCGTGCGGCGAGGTGGACGAGCTTTCCTCCGTGCTGGGCGCCGCTGCCTCGACTCTCCCGGCCGGGCAGGAAGATCGCCGCCGGGAGATCCAGCGCATCCAGGGCGAGCTCCTGCACGTCGGCGCCCGGCTTGCCACCAGCCCTGGAGCGCAGACGCTGGCCATGCTGCGCGAGATCGGGCCTGCCGAGACACGTGCCCTCGAACAGGCCATCGAGGCCATGGAGAAGACACTGCCGCCTCTGCAGAGCTTCATTCTTCCGGGTGGCCACCCTTCTGCGGCATGGGCGCACGTGGCACGGACGGTGTGCCGCAGGGCCGAGCGGCGCATCCTGGCGCTCGCCGCCCCCAGGGACGGGGAGGCCGATGCGGGCATCGCCGGCATTCTCGGCTACATGAACAGGCTCTCCACTTACCTTTTCGTTCTTGCGCGTGCGTGCAACGCGGCGCTGGGCGTCCCCGAGGTGCCGTGGAAGGGATGAGCGGCGGCGGGGAAGGGCCGGCCTGGTCAGCGCCTCTTGCCGGGCGCACCTGGTGGTCGAAGAAGGGCTTTGCCATCGAGCTGGAGCGGCCCGAGGGCTTTCGATTTGCCGCCGGCCAATCGATACGGATCATGCACGCATCCCAGGGCCGCGACTATTCCATCGCCTCAGCCCCCGATGCGCCCCGCCTGCAGCTCTGCCTGCGCCTGGTGGAACCCGGGGTAATTTCACCCTGGCTTGCCGCCGCTCCGTCAGGCACCCCTGTTCACTTCAACGGCCCCAGCGGCTTGTTTATCTTCCGCCGCTCCCAGCGGCCCGTGGTGCTCGTTGCCACGGGAACGGGGATTGCCCCTTTTCTCTCGATGGTCCGCGCGGGCTTGTCAGGCTTCACCCTGCTTTACGGCGTGAGGGATCGCGCAGAGCTCTACGGCGAGGAGATCATCCGCGAAGCGGCGGCGCGTTACGTGCCGTGCCTGTCGGCAGGTGGCGGGGGCACTGACGCCGCCGGGGCCCCCGTCGGCTTTTCCGGCCGCGTGACCGCGTGGATCCAGCAGCACCTGCCGGCCGGCAGCTACGATTTCTATCTCTGCGGCGGGCGGGAGATGGTCAGGGACGTCACGGGAATTGTCGACGATCGATTCCCCGATTCCCTGGTGTACACCGAGATCTTCTATTGAGGAGAGGGGTTCCGCAGGGCGGACACCAGAGGAGACGGCCGTGGGACGGGCTAAGGTGTCGGCTCGCGCGGGTCGGGCGGGAAGGCGAGCACGCGTGATGCGATTGCTTCATCTACAACCAGCGCGGTGACGAACCTGCCCCGTATGGCGGCGAGCACCGCATCGGCCTTGTTCTCTCCCGCGGCCGCCCCCACCCTGACGGGGATCCGCAGCAGGGTGTCGCAGTCGATCCCGACCAGCCGGTCGTTCAGGTCCGAGGGAAACACGGCGCCGTCAGCGCGGATCTGCAGACCGCACACGGTGGCAATGGCGCCCGCTGAAAGAAGGGCGAGGCTCTCCTCTTCGGCCAGGTAGCCAGTGCGTACCAGGGAGCTGATGCCGGGGAGGTTGGAGCCGATGCCGAAGAGCGCGATGTCAGCGCCGGCCCCGCTCTTCAGGGCCGCGCTGATGCCCGGCTCCTGCATCAGCAGCCGCCGGAGCTCGACGCTCTGCACGAAGATCGGCGCCTGCATGATCCGGTAGCTGCCGTGCAGCTTCTCCGCGAGCTTCTGCGCCAGCCCGAACCCGTCGATGTCGGGGTTCCCCGCGCCCAGCCCGCCGTGCAGCTGGATGACCTCCACGTCGTTCAGCGCGGCGGGAGTGATGTGGCGGACAAGCTGGTACAGGGTGGTGCCCCAGCTGATGCCAATGCGGACCCCGTCGTGCAGCAGCGGTTCGACGAGCCCCGCGGCCGCCCTGCCGACGTGCACCTTCGCCTGCTCGGGGTCCGGGTCGGAGGGCAGCACGATGGCATTCGCAAGGCCGAAACGGGCGCACAGCTCCCGCTGCATGCGCTGCGCGTGGGTGGAGGAATCGTTGATGCGGATCTCCACGATGCCCTGGTCGCGGCTCTGCTGCAGCAGGTTGGACACCGAGGAACGCGAAATGCCGAGCCTGCGCGCGATTTCTCTCTGCGGGAGCTGCTGCTCGTAGTAGAGCTTTGCCACGTTCACCAGCAGATCGTGTCTCATTGTGCGCCCCCCGTTGGTCATGGCCTTCTACCGCACCAGCTCGCGCGCCGCCTGCGTGATGCGCTCCAGGGTGGGGACCACGTTCGCCTCCAAGTGCTTGTTGTACGGGATGGGCACATCGCGTCCGCCCAGCCGGCGCACGGGGGCATCGAGATAGAAGAAGGCCTCGCTGTCGCCGATGCTTGCCGCCACCTCTGCGCCGAAGCCGGCGAACTGGCAGGACTCGTGCACCACCAGGACGCGGCCCGTCTTCTTCGCGGAGGCGACGAGGGTCGCGGTGTCCAGGGGGCGCAGCGTGCGCAGGTCGATCACCTCGGCCTGGATCCCTTCCTTTGCCAGGGCGTTCGCCGCCTCCAGGGAGCGCTGCACCATGCGGCCGTAGGTGATGATCGACAGGTCCTTCCCTTCGCGCTTGCAGTCGGCTTTCCCGAGGGGGATGAGAAGCTCGCCTTCGGGCACTTCGCCCTTCGTCCTGTACAGCAGCTTCTGCTCGAGGAAGACCACGGGATTGTTGTCGCGGATGGAGGCCTTCAGCAGCCCCTTGGCGTCATGGGGCGTGCAGGGGGCCACGACGCGAAGCCCGGGGACATTCAGGATCCACGCCTCGATGCTCTGCGAGTGCTGGGCCGCGGCGCCCGTGCCCGAGCCTTCCGGGGTGCGCAGGACCATGGGCACCGAGGTCTGTCCGCCGAACTGGTAGCGCGCCTTTGCCGCCTGGTTGACGAGCTGGTCCATGGCAATGGTGATGAAATCGCTAAACATGATCTCCACGATCGGCCGCATGCCGGTCATGGCGGCACCCACCGCCGCGCCGGTGATGGCGGCCTCAGAGATGGGGGTGTCGCGCACCCGCTCGGTGCCGAACTCGTCGACCATCCCCCGCGTGACGCCGAAGGCGCCGCCGTATACGCCGATGTCCTCCCCGAGGAGGAACACCTTCGGGTCGCGGCGCATCTCCTCGCACATCGCTTCTTTTATCGCCTGTGCATATGTCATTTCGGGCATTGGTGCTGGCACTCCTTAGGCGTACAGGTCTTCTTCGATGGAATCAAGGGAGGGCTCGGGGCTCGCCTCCGCGAAGGCCAGGGCATCCTCGATGATTTTTGCCGCCGTGCTCTCCATGCAGGCGAGCTGCTCTTCGCTGAAGAGCTTCTGCTTCAAGAGCGAGGCCCGCATCAGCGCGATGGGATCCCTGCGTTTCCACTCCTCCACTTCTTCCTTGGTGCGGTACAGGCCCGCGTCGCTCTTGGAGTGGCCCATGATGCGGTAGGTGTTGAGCACCAGCAGGTAGGGCCCGTGTGCGCGCGCATGGGCGCGCGCTTCCCGCGCCGCCTCGTAGACGGTGGTGATGTCATTGCCGTCCACGGAGCGCCCCGGGATCCCGTAGGAGGAGGCGCGCACGGAGATGTCGGGAATGTTCATGTGCCGCTTCACGTGCATCGACATGCCATAGCAGTTGTTGACGCAGACGAAGACGATGGGGAGGTGCCAGATCGAGGCGAGGTTCAGGGACTCGTGGAAGGTTCCCTCGTTGGAGGCGCCGTCGCCGAAGAAGCAGACCACCACGCGGTCGATCTTCTGCATCGCGGTGCTGAGCGCGGCCCCGACGGCGATGGGGATCCCTCCGCCGACAATACCGTTGGCGCCCAGGTTCCCCGCGGAGACATCAGCGATGTGCATGCAGCCGCCCTTGCCCTTGCAGACGCCCGTGGCCTTGCCCAGGAACTCGGCCATCATGCGGTTCAC
>JBEKVA010000352.1:0-4618 GCA_049514475.1 Spirochaetia bacterium | reverse complement strand
GTTGCCTCCCTGAAGCCGGGCATGAGGGCAAGCGTGACGGGGTTCCTGGCAGATGGGATCCTGAACGCTCGAACGCTGCGCGTGACGGGTGCTGATGCCTGGCCGGCGCCGATTGCGCGCCCGTCGGGGGCGCCCCGCATCGATCACGTCATTTTCCTTCTCCAAGAGAACCACAGCTTCGACAACTATTTCGGCACCTTCCCGGGAGTCGAAGGCATTCCCCCGGGCAGTGCCGTGCAGGGAGTCTCCCCGTTCCACCTCCCTTCCGCCGTGACGCAGAACCTCCCTCACAGCCTGTGGGCGGCGCGCGCGGCGATCAACGAAGGCGGGATGGACCGCTTCGTCACGGCGGAAGGGTCCCGCGACACGATGGGCTACTACGACAGGTCTGACATCCCCAACTACTGGAGCTATGCCGAGCACTTCACCCTTGCCGATCATTTCTTCTGCTCGGCCATCGGTCCCTCCCTTCCCAATCATCTTTTCGCCGTATCCTCCCAATCGGAGGGAGTGACGTCGAATATCTCCCGGCCGCCCGGAGACGGCTTCACTGCCCCGACGCTCCCTGACAGGCTGAACGAGGCGGGGGTCAGCTGGAAGAGCTATGTCGGGGACAAGGACCCGCAGGCGTTTTCCGCCTTGAACCCTTTGCCGGGGTTTGCCACGTTTCGAACAAGCTCCCGCATGCGAGAGCACCTCGTGGCCAACACGGGCCTCTTTCGTGACCTCCGCGACGGCACACTGCCCAGCGTTTCGTGGGTCTTTCCCAACGGCGAAGAGAGCGAGCATCCTCTGACCGACATCCGCTTCGGCATGTGGTACGTGACCGCCATCGTCAACGCCGTAATGAAAAGCGGCTTCTGGCAGGACACGGTCATCGTTGTGAGCTGGGACGAATACGGCGGGTTCTACGATCACGCCTCCCCGCCCCGGCTGGACGCCACGGGGTATGGACCGCGGGTCCCCGCGCTGGTCATCTCACCCTTTGCGCGCCCGGGGGTCGACCGCGGGCAGTACGATTTCACTTCGGTGCTCCGCTTCATCGAGGACCGGTGGGGAGTTGCGCCGCTCTCCGCGAGGGACGGGAATGCGCGAAGCATTGGCGGCGCGCTGGACATGGATCAGCCGCCGGCGGCCCCGCTTCTGATCGAGGCGCCGATGGGCGATGGTGATGGGCTGGGCGGCGCGGAGACTCACAAACAGACGGGCAGGTCGTGAAGGGCCTAGTGTATCACGGCCCTCCGGGAGGGCCAAAGCCCAGGTAGCTGCTGGTCACGCCGAGCACGGCCAGGGTCCAGACGACGAAGATGGCGGCCGTGGGAAGCCTGCTTCCGAATCGCTCCATCATTTTTCTATAGACGATGGTGAGAATGAAGACCGTTCCCGCAAGCCAGATGAGGAAGGCAGCGGCCCAGCCCCAGCCGACCCATTTCTGAAATCCCTCGGCAATCCACGCTGTGAGAGACACGGCGGTCGGCGTCAAATGAATCACTCCTTGCTCAGACGGCCCGCATGCGCCCCCCTCCGGGCCCGTCCTCAACCTCGGCCAGGTTCAGCACGCGCATGATCACGGGGATGAAGAGGGCAAACAGCCCCCGTGAGCCCTTCTGCAGCCCGTACCATCCGCCGAGCGGATTGCGCGGCGAGCGCGCCCACGCCTCGACGCTGCCGGCCCTCGGCTGCTCCGCCTCCGCGGCCCACCCCAACGGCACCCAGTCCGCCCGTTCCTTCAGCATCTCGTACAGGTCGTCGAGGCAGCGCAGATGGTAGCGCAATTCCTGCTTCCCGGCCAGCACCACGATTGCCGGGGGATCCAGCAGCGCGTCCCTGAAAGCGCTGAACTCGGTCTTCCCGTCAGCCGTCTTCAGGATCCAGGGGTTGCGGCGCATGCCGGGCAGACCGGAAGGATCTTTTTCCATTTCCGCGTGTCACAGCCGCGGTCCGCCGCGCCGAAGTCATCCGTCGCGGCCGGACCCCGCGGCCCGAAGAGCTACTGGTTGCTGTAGCTGATGTTCAACTGCGCCATCCCGAGGGTCGTGTTCTTGATGGCATTCATGAGGTCATCAAGGCTGAAGCCGGCCGGCAGACCTGTAGGCGCTGACAGCGCGTAGACCTTCAGCCGATACACGTGGATGCGCACCCTGTCGGTGTCCTTGGGAATATCCGCCGGCGGCTGGGGCGCCTGGTAGGCAGCGTTGCCCGCGCCATTCTTTCCCTGCGTGATGGACATTGTTGCCGCGGCATTGTCGGGCAGCCCGCCCAGTGACGGGTCGATATCCGTGGCAACCCAGTGCAGGAAGAAATCCCCGGTCCTCCCATAGGCTGCCAGGACGCGCTTGGCGTCAGGATCATCGAGGACTACCGCCAGCGCCTTTGTCCCCTTCGGCAGGTTCTTCCACGTGAAAGGAAATGACCGGGGATTGACCGGGCCGCCGGCCTGTGCGCCATACATGGCATCGAGCCTGCCCACGGACACAAGACCGCTGTCGAAGCCGGTCTCTGGAGCACTGCTGACCGCGGTCGTGCTCAGCGCAAAAGCCCCGCTGCTCTTTCCTTCAGACATCGAGGCGCAGCCCACCAGGCCCAGAAGTACCGCGGCAACAACAGTCGCGATAGAAACCAATGGAAATCGGGATCTCATCATTGAACCTCCCTTCATGCCGCCACGCGGCTGTCGTACGTTAAGGCGCGGCAGAGAACCATGGCCCACATCCACCGGGAGAAAATAGCCACGGGCGCAGGAGGGGTCAAGAAAACCGGCCCGTCTATGAAACCGTCGCGCGGGGGCATATACTCACGGACTCTGCCGGCGTTGCCGGCCGCGCGCTCCGCTCCAAATCGAGGTGCCTGATGCGACGTGTCCCTGCTTTCCTCATCGCCCTGACTTTCCTTTTTGTTCCCGCGTTCCTGACTCACGCACAATCCCGCGCCCCCGCTGCTGAGCCATACCTGGCCAGCAGGGACCTGGACATCATGGTCTTTCTCGCGCCGCCGCCATTGCCGGACTCCGCGCAGACGAAAGCTGAGATCGCCGAGATCCTCCAGTTCCAGGCTGACCGCACCCCTGCCATGGCGGCCTCCGCGCAGGCCGACTCGGATCTCAACGCATTCCGCTTTGCCGACGTGATGGGACCGTCATTCACCCCGACCGCCCTGCCCGTGACGGCGGCATTTCTCGCCCGTGTCGTCAGCACGGCAGGCGCCGTGGTCGATCCGGCAAAGATCGCATGGAATCGCCTGCGTCCGTACTTCGTAGACAGCAGGGTGATCCCATGCCTGGGCACACCGACAATCGCCTCCTATCCCAGCGGGCACGCCAACGCCGGTTACGTGATCGCGATCGTCCTCGCCCAGATGGTGCCGGAGAAGCGCGCTGAAATCTTCGCCCGCGCCCAGGCGTTCGCCCTCAACCGCGTCATCGGAGGGGTCCATTTCCGCAGCGACATCGAAGCGGGTCGATTGTCCGGCACACTTATAGCGGCCGCCATGTTCAGGCAGCCGGACTTCCAGCGTGACCTGAACGCGGCCCGGAAGGAGCTGCGCGCGGAGCTGGGCTACCCGGCGCAGTGACCACGGCCGGGCGTCTCGCCTTTGCTTTCGCACCACGTGCCCATTACTTTCAAAGGCAGAAAGTCATCCCGTGAGGTATCATCATTGAGAATCGTTCATCGGAAGAAGTTCATGACGAGGCAACCGAAGCTATTGATAATGTCCCTGCTGCTCGCCGCCTGCGTCCTCACGCAGGGGTATGCACAGGAAGCCCAGGAGCCGTCGTACAGGACGGCGGTTTTCCAGCTCGACAGCTCGATGATCAGGTTCGACGCGCCGTCCACCAGCCTTTTCCTGGGCTGGCAGTCCGATGCGCACGCGCTGCTTCACCTCGGGCTGGACGGGGTCACGGCGGTAATTCACGTCAATCCCGCCGCAGATGCGCTGCTGCGGGCCGGTACGCTGGCTCTCTTCTCCGGGGCAGGCCTGATCGTCAGCCAGGCATTCTCCCTGACGGCGCACGATCAGAGCCACATGGAGGCTGCCAGCGCAATTGGGGCCACCGATGTCGGGCTGGTACGAAGCAGCAATGGGCAGCCAATGAGCATCTGGGAGTTCTTCTGGGAAGCATTCAATTTCACAGAAGAGCCAGGCCTTTATACGTACTTCAAGAGCAATCCCACGCTGACCGAGCTTGCCTATGTCTCTGGCGAAGGGCTGGATACGAACATGCTCATAGCCGAAAGGGTGAGCAGAAAGATCACCGAGGGGGAGGGCCATGTCACCGACCTGGCGCCGTACCTTCTGAACAAGCTGTGGGGAATCAACTATTTCTCCGTCACCGGTCCGACCTCGGACGCCGAGAACTACATGAACCTGGTCAACGCACAGGGTCACGGCTCGGTGAGCCGGACAAATGTCATCGGCCTCAGTGCGGCATCCTGTCTTCTGTCCGGCGGCTTCCTCAGCCTGGCAAAAGGCACCTGGAGTTACGTTTTTGCAGGCGAATCGGCCGTGACGCCTTTGCGGGCACGGATCGGAGAGGTGAGCCTGTTCTGGCCCGAGCTGACCACGTGGCTCAATCCTGACAACGTCTCCCTTCTTGTCATGGCGGAAGGAGCATGGAAGG
>JBEKVA010000351.1:0-4621 GCA_049514475.1 Spirochaetia bacterium | reverse complement strand
GTGGCAGTCCGGCAGCACGGGGCGCGTGTTCTGGGCGCTTGGCCTGCTGGGGGCTTTCATCACGTCGCTGTACATATTCCGCCTGATATTCCTGGTGTTCTTTGGGCAGGCGCGCGGGGCTACGGCGGAGCACGGCCATGCAGCGGGGCGCAACGGCCGTCAGGCCGGCGGCGTCATGGGCGTTCCCCTCGCCATACTTGCGGTCCTCTGCCTGGTCGGCGGCTTTCTCGCACTTCCCCGGCTGCTGGGCGGCAGGCCATTCATCCTCGATTTCCTGCACACCATCCTGCCGGCCGAGACGGCGCCGGAGCCATCAGCCGCCACCGAGCTGACATTACAGATTATTGCAGTTGCCGTCTCCCTCCTGGGCATCCCGGCAGCGTGGGTCCTCTCCAAGTTCAGCCTCAAGCATGAAGCGCACCCGGCTGTGCTGGTGCGTTTCCTCCAGTCCGGCTGGGGGTTCGACTGGATCTATGACAGGGTGCTGGTGAGGCCCTTCGTCTGGATTGCAAGGATCAACAGCAAGGACATCGTGGACAAGCTGGCCGTCGGCATAGGCGGCCTGAACATGCTCCTCTCGCGTGGTCTCCGCCTGACGCAGAGCGGCAGGGTGCGCTGGTACGCGGCGGGCGTTGCCGCGGGTGCGGTCCTCATCGTGGCCGCGGTGGTGCTGCTATGATAGTGCTGGCGCTGTTCATCTTCATACCGCTCGCCCTCGGGCTGGCAGGCTGGGCGCTCAGCGGCGTGCATCCCCTGTTCAGCCGCTGGCTTGCCATTGCCGGAAACGCGGTCAATCTCGTCATGGTCGGCCTGCTCTGGGGCGCCACTGCCGGGATATTCCCTTTCCTCGCGGGGCTCGGCACCGTGGACGGAAGCGCATGGCTGGCGGAGCTGCACTGGACGTGGATCCCGAGCCTCGGCATTTCGTTCTCTCTCGGGCTCGACGGGCTTTCACTGACCCTCCTTGGCCTCACGGCGCTCCTGGGCATCATGTCGGTGCTCGCCTCATGGAAAAGCATCCAGGACAGGGTCGGGTTCTTCCATCTGAACCTCTCCCTCGTGCTGGCCGGGGTGAACGGTGTGTTCCTGGCCACCGACCTTTTCCTCTTCGCATTCTTCTGGGAGCTGATGCTGGTCCCGATGTATTTCCTCATTGACATCTGGGGCCATGAGAACCGGCACAAGGCGGCGGTGAAGTTCTTCATATTCACCCAGGTCGGCGGCCTGCTCATGCTGGTCTCCATCATCGGCCTCTACGTCGTGCACGGTCTTGCCACGGCGAACTGGACCTTCGACTACGGCACCCTCCTGGGCACCTCGACCTCCCCCGTCGTCGGGATGCTCCTGATGCTCGGGTTCTTCGTTGCATTCGCCGTGAAGCTCCCGATGTTCCCGCTGCACACGTGGCTGCCGGATGCCCATACTGAGGCGCCGACCGCAGGCAGCGTCATCCTTGCGGGTCTCTTGCTCAAAACGGGAGGATACGGGCTGATCAGGTTCGCCGTCCCCCTGTTCCCCGCCGCCGCGCGGGCATTCGCGCCCATCGCCATGGGGCTTGCCGTTGCCGGCATCATCTATGGCGGCATCATGGCATTCAGCCAGAGCGACATGAAGCGCATGGTGGCCTACACGAGCGTCAGTCACCTCGGTTTCGTCCTTCTGGGAATCTATGCATTCACCCCGCGGGCGCTTTCCGGCGCGGTGCTCCAGATGGTGAGCCACGGCATCAGCACCGGGGCCCTCTTCATCCTGGTCGGCGCCCTGCAGGACAGGATCCACACCCGCGACCTCAACCGCATGGGCGGGCTCTGGGGCCAGGTACCCGTCATGGGGGCCGCTGCCCTCGTGCTGACCATGGCCCTCGTCGGGCTGCCCGGCCTGGTGAACTTCGTGGCGGAGTTCCTCGTGCTGACCGGCACCTGGACGGTGAGCCCGGCAGCGACGGTGCTCGCTGGGATCGGGCTGGTCATCGCGACCGTTTATGCCCTGCGCATGTTCCAGATGGCCTTCCACGGCGCCCCGCGCGAAAAATGGACGCTGTCGGACCTCTCGGGACGCGAGGCGGGCGTCCTGTTCGTCATGATCGCGCTCCTGGTCTTCCTGGGGCTGTTCCCCCAGGGGGTCCTCGATATGGTGGGCAAGGCGGTGTCGGGGGTCCTGGAGGCAGTCACGGCGGGAGGGTTGATATGAGCGCGACCAATCTGGCGGGGCTTCTGCCCCTCGTCGTGCTGGGCATCAGCTCGATCCTCGTGCTCCTGGCCGCGGCCTTCATCAGGAGGATCCTCCTTTCCCTGGTGATCACCCTCGTCGGCTGCGCCGCGTCCCTTGCCTCCGCGCTCTGGGCCTGGACCCTGCTCCCCCTTCCGCTGGGCACATTCCTGACCTTCGACCCGTTCGTGCTCTTCGGATTCTTCCTGATCCTGGGGGCCACCCTCTTCGTAGCCATCAGCTCGTGGGTATACCTGCGCGGCCGGGAGGACGAGGGGGGCGAATACTTCTTCCTCCTGCTGGTCGCATCTCTGGGCGCCTGCGTCCTGGCGGCGTCGAGCTCCTTCGCTTCCTTCTTTCTCGGGCTGGAGCTCATGAGCGTTTCCCTGTACGCGCTCATCGGCTGGCGGAGGGAACGGGCCATCGGCACCGAGGCTGCCATCAAGTACCTCGTCCTGGCCGGTGCCTCATCGGCGTTTCTCCTCTTCGGCATGGCGCTCGTCTACGCGCTCACCGGCACGATGTCCCTCTCCACGCTCGCCGGGGCCTTCAAGGCGCAGAGCATCCTTCCTCCCGTAGGCCTGGGCATGATGCTGGTGGGCATCGGGTTCAAGCTGGCCGTGGTCCCGTTCCACCTCTGGACCCCTGACGTCTACGACGGCGCCCCCGCCCCGGTAGCAGGCTACGTCGCGACGGTCTCCAAGGGCGCCATGGTGATCGCCCTCGCGCGCATCCTCGCCCCCTCCTTCGTCGGGGCAGGCGGGCTCGGCGGGCTGGCCGCGGCAAACGGGGTGGTCACTCCCGCCTTCGCGTGGGTGTTCGCCATCATCGCCGGGCTGTCGATGTTCGTAGGGAACCTGCTTGCCCTCCGGGAAGCCAATGTGAAGCGTATTCTCGCGTATTCCTCGATTGCGCACCTCGGATACATCCTGGTGGCATTCCTCGCCGGGGGTCCCCAGGCGCTGCGCGCCATCGCGTTCTACCTCGTGGCGTATTTCGCCACCACGCTGGGCGCCTTTGCCGCCGTCAGCTCGCTTTCGGGCCCCGAGCGGGACGCGGATTCCATCGAGGACTACCGCGGCCTGGCAGGCCGCAGGCCATGGATGGCCGCTGTTCTCACGGCCATGCTCCTGTCGCTGGCAGGGCTGCCGCTGACCGCGGGCTTCGTCGGCAAGTTCATCATCCTGAGCGTGGGCGCCGGCGCCCAGCTTTGGACTCTCGCCGTCATCCTTGCCATCAACGGGACCATATCGATCTTCTACTATCTGAAGATCGTCTCCGCGATGTTCCGCGGCGCCGGGGAAGCAGCAGACGTACCCGCAGGGGCCGCACCCGAGACTGCCGCGGCGCCCCGCGCCCCGTTCCTCGCCGCACTGGCCCTTGCCATTCTCATGGTCACGGTGGTGGCGCTGGGTGTGTTCCCGTCACCGCTGCTCTCCTTCATCGGGACTTTCACGACGGCCGTAGGGTTGTAGGGCGCCGCGGTACGGCGAGCGACACCCCGCTACAGCTTCAGTCCGAGGCACCTCGGTGAGGATATCCCACGATTAGGCTGGGTGATTTTAGCCGGTTTTCTCAGGCTTTACAGGTGGACACAAACTATCTAAAACAATGCTAGGTGAGTCAGTGGCATCTCATGCAAGTTGACAGACTCCTATCTTTGCCCCACGCTCCAATAAGAAAAGCGGTACCATAGGGAGATGGCGTGATGATTGAAAGTAAACAGCTTGAGACTCTGCTGCTCATGTTCAACACAGGTGCTTCCACCGCGGAGAATGACCCGCTACTCGAAGTGGCGAAGATAGAAACGCAGCAATTCCACGACCTGTACTATCAAGATAGAATCGACATCGTCAAAGGAATCAAAGGGGCAGGCAAGACCGCCCTTTACCGGCTCCTGTTCTTTCTGGATGACTTTCTGGTGCGAACAAAAAGCCTTTACTGCATTTTCGGCGTTGAAGCAACTGGGGATCCCGTATTTCGGCTATATCAGCAAGAATTCGAGGACTACTCGGAGATTGAATTTGAGAATTTTTGGAATATCTATTTCATCGCACTGGTGTACAATCTAGTCCACACTACGAAGAATCTAAAGGAAAAACTGCAAGGAGATCTCGGTCAGCTCGATAAGATCCTGTCAGAGATCGGGCTAAGATTCAATAAAGGAACCTTCTCAATAAAGGATTCAATTGGAGCAATCCAGAAGCTGCTGCGAAGCGTGAAAATCAAATTGGCAGTACGGACGGATTTTGACCCTGCTACATCGAATGTCAAGAGCATATCTCCGCTCATAGAGATTGAACCGAATCGTGGCGAAGAGATCACACAGAAGCCCCTGTACGTTGCGGCATTCAGAGAATCAATAACCCAAATGTTGGCGCGCCAGAAAGTAAAGGTTTGGATAATGCTAGAC